>JAHDBO010000167.1 GCA_020630355.1 Saprospiraceae bacterium | reverse complement strand
TAGTAGTTAGATAAATCTTTTACAGTTTACTGAGCACTCTCATCGGAAACAGAATATTTTCTCCTAATCGATTAATTGTTTAATCACTCGAGCATTGCTCCGATTATCATATTGATTGGAGAGATTCCTTCGCCGAAAAAGAATATCTTTTTCGGCGAATTTTTTTCGGCGGAGCATTGTGATTTTGTTTTGCCACTCTTGAGCCGTATCACAAATATGGACAATACTTTCTAGTTGCTCTTTCCCTTTCATTTTACCATTGATAAGGATATGTCTCCCACAAAACAAAGCTTGCAGAAGCTTTAATTTCATGCCTGCCTCATTATACGTCAGTAGCGTGTGCATTTGCGCCTGAAACATCAATCGCTTCATCTCTTCATGACTCGGATCTGAAACGATTTCAATGTTTTTCAATCCTTTATATTTAGAAAAAACTTTACTGGCTTGCCGCCCAGCAACAACCAGTTTGTAGTCTAAATCTTTGAAAACTTCTTCTATTAAAAAGAAGGCGGCCCTTTCATTATCTGCCACGCTCAAATCTCCGTGAAATAAGGCAAAATCACCTAACCCCGCATCTATTTCCAACGCATCGAAGGGATGGAAAGCAGAAACAAATTGCACCTCCTTAAAATTATTTTTCAACCAATAGTATTCGTCCTTTCGGGAAATTGCAAGGGTGCAATCAGCGTACTGCCGTATGACCCCCAACTCGAAGCGCTTCAGTTTTTTTGATTCCGCTTCTAGATATTTCTTTTTAAAAAAATTGCTTTCCAAGCTTGCTAAATCCCTATAATACTGCCACTCGACATTGTGCATACGTACTATTTTTTGTCGATGCTCCAAATCAGGATGATTTATAAAAGCACAACAATGTGCCCCGTGAAACAAAATCGCTGCCATATCCTTTTTTAGATTCTCTAGTAGTTGCCCAGATTGACGTGTTGCAACAATATAAGGCAGGGGGCTCAGCAGTTTTACAGGAGATTGTCTGCGTTTATAATAATAAACTTTTTTGCAAAATTGCCTCAAATCCTCATCTGCTGCCCTACCATATTGAAAACAATGCAAAGTGATTTCTACTCCCTCCGCTGCCAGTGCTTTCAACCCATAGAACACATCAATCACTCCTCCATAATCGGGCGGACTGGGTACATTGAACGAGATAACATGGAGGGCTTTTGGCATATTTGACTTTGGTACAAAGATAAGAGAGGAAAAGCGGATAGGAAGATTTATTTACTTTAATAGATTTCAGTAATTAGTCTTTAGATATTAGATTGAAAATCATTCTTTTATACCCTACTCTTTTACCAAAATCGAACATAGAATAATGTCTAATACCAAC
Organism: Saprospiraceae bacterium; assembly: GCA_020630355.1. Classification (GTDB taxonomy): domain Bacteria; phylum Bacteroidota; class Bacteroidia; order Chitinophagales; family Saprospiraceae; genus JAHDBJ01. Next base: position 3,578 of record JAHDBO010000167.1, on the reverse strand, counting down.
CAGAGCATGAAAGAGTGCATTTCATTTACACTCTTCTACCCTTCTAAACCGTTGCGAAACAAAACTAAACTACGAGCGGATAGCTCAAATCCAAACTTTTGGCGAAAGCCAAAAATCTCAACACAAAACCAACTTTGGCATAGATTTCTCTATATTTACGAGTGAGAAAACTAGAGGACTTTTTCCTCAATCAACAGGAGGGGCAGCATAATGGTATATGCCCAAGAATTTTCAATTTTACCAGCAGCACGACGCCATGGATTGTGGTGCTGCTTGCTTGAGAATGGTAGCACGCTACCATGGGCAGAGCTATACCTTGGAGCGACTTAGAGAGCTGAGTCAAGTCGATAGAGAAGGGGTCTCTTTAATGGGTATAAGCGATGCTGCAGAGCAAATTGGGATGCATAGCCTTGCCGTTCAAATCCCTTATGAAACGCTCGTAGAAGAAATGCCTCTCCCTTGTATCATCCACTGGAGACAACGACATTTTGTTGTTATTTACGATATAACCAAAGATAAGATTTCTGTAGCTGACCCTGCCACTGGCAAAATCAGTTACAACAAAGCAGAATTTTTAGAAGCTTGGACGGAAGATTCTGATAGGGAAGGCGAAGGTATCGTACTAGCCCTAGAACCCACTCCTGATTTTTATCAAACGGAAGGCGAAGAAACCAGTCGCCGTACTGGATTCGGATTTTTGTGGGATTACTTCCGTCCTTACAAACGGTTATTATGGCAATTATCGCTCGGTGTCTTGGTAGCAGCATTCGTTCAAGTTTGTATGCCTTTTTTGATACAGTCGCTTGTAGATGTTGGTATCGAAAATCAAGATATAGACTTTATTTGGGCGATATTTGTTGCCCATTTGGTGCTGTTTCTTAGTCAATCTGCTATTGAAACCATCCGCTCTTGGATATTGATGTACATGGGGGCGAGAGTCAATATTAAAATGGTTTCGGATTACTTGATGAAGCTGATGCGGCTGCCTATCAAGTTCTTTGACACCAAAATGACTGGGGACATTTTGCAGCGCATCAATGACCACGGTCGGGTGGAGTACTTTCTGAGCACATCCATTATTTCGACTTTATTTTCTTCTGCCATTGGGCTTTTCTTTGCTTTTGTTTTATGGTATTATCACTGGCCCATTTTCTTGATTTTCCTAGTAGGTGCCGCTTTGTACGTGGCTTGGATGCTCTATTTTTCGGAAAAGCGAAAGGAATTAGATTATAAGCGTTTTGACCAAGCGGCCGATAATCAAAACTCCATGATGGAACTGATTGCAGGTATGCAGGACATCAAAATCCACAACGCCGAGCGACAAAAACGTTGGAATTGGGAATTTTACCAAGCCAAACTCAACAAAACAAGTCGGGAATCGGTACGAATTGGACAATGGCAGACAACAGGTGCGAATTTCATCAATGAGTTCAAGAATATTCTGATTTCGGTCATTTCGGCGAAAGCCGTCATTGATGGAAATATGACATTAGGAATGATGGTGGCGGTACAATATATCATCGGGCAAATGAATGCCCCACTACTCCAAATGATGGCGTTTATCAGAGCGGCACAGGATGCCAATTTGAGTTTGGAACGCCTGAACGAAGTCCATCGAATGGAGGAAGAGCAAGCGGAAGAGCGCGTACGCATCTTACCAGAAGGAGGCGGTTTGAGACTGCAAAATGTCCACTTCAAATACGGCGGCTCCAATGCCCCTAGCGTGCTACAAAACATCAACCTCAGCATACCGAAAGGCAAAGTAACCGCCATTGTTGGGACGAGCGGCAGCGGCAAGACGACCCTGCTCAAACTCCTGCTTAATTTCTATACACCGACGGAGGGGGAAGTTTATCTTGGAAATGTCAACTTAAAAAACCTTGACCAGCAGCTTTGGCGTTCAAAATGTGGGGTGGTTTTGCAAAATGGTTATATCTTTTCAGATACGATTGCGAACAATATTGCACTGGGAGATTTGCGGGTCGACACCAAAAAAATGCTTCGAGCGGTCAAAGCAGCCAATATCCAATCTTTTATCGAATCGCTGCCTTTGAGCTACAATACCAAGGTGGGCGATAATGGCATCGGACTGAGTCAAGGACAGCGACAACGCTTGCTGATTGCTAGGGCGATTTACAAAAACCCAGCCTATATTTTCTTCGATGAAGCCACTAATGCACTCGACTCTTACAATGAGTTGATGATATTGGAAAACTTAGAAGATTTCTTCGAGCAGCGCACGGTCGTGGTCGTAGCGCACCGCCTCAGCACGGTCAAAAATGCCGACAAAATCGTCGTACTCGACAGCGGTGAAATCGTTGAAGAAGGTACGCACGAAGCACTCACTGCCCTAGGGGGAGCATACTATCATTTGGTGAAGAATCAGATTGAGTTGTAGACAGCCCAAGTGCCAATAAAAAATGTGCAATCTAAACTAGGGTTTGGATAAAACCACCCGAATCGAGTTAAAAGCCAGAATGATTGCTTCTCAAATTTTGTTTCTAGATTCTTTCTTCCGTTTTAGCAATGATGAATCAATAGATTGCGTTTTTAGCCGATGGATTTTTTGTTCCTATCAAGACGAAAAACGCAGGCGATGTAGGGCATCTGCGATGCTTGCTTGAGCAAGCAGGGCTTTTTAAGCTAGAGTGGAGCAACAATCACAAGCTTAGGAATGATAAATTTACTATTTCATCATTCCTTACACGGATTGAATTGCTATCTTTATAGCCCTAAAACTATTCATAACAAAAATCACGTAGCCATGAAAACTATTTTTACCACTGCGACGCTATTTTTCTTCCTAACAACTGTTTCTGCTCAACTCTGGGTTGATGTCGGTGCTAGAGCTAGCTATGGCATAGCTTGGATGTACAACGACAATATTTTTAATGACTCCAATTATGACTACCATTTTGAGGGAGCCATAGGGTTCGGTGGCAGACTGGGACTTAACTTTGGGTCTTATCATGGTATCAATATGGAAGTTAGTTCCCAAAAAATGAAACAACGTCTGGAATATCGTATCAGCTCAACAAACAACCAGAACGAGGTGAGCAATATCGAATGGCAAAACTTGGATTTATACTTTCTATATAGAATGAGCTCCCACCAAGTATTTGTAGAAATCGGTCCTATGTACTCGATTTCAAGTAAATTTTCCCACGAGGACACTCAACTGCAATCATTGGAAAGCGCCTTATTTGCAGAAAATAACATCAGTGACTACAGTCCATTTTATAGAGAAAATTATGCCTCTGCCGTATTAGGTTTCGGGGGTTTCTTAGTGGGCAATGACGCCTTTACCGTTAATCTGGGCTTTCGCCTACATTATGGTCTTCAAGATATGGTTTCAGACTTGGGTGCTAGCCCTAGCACAAACCCGACAATAAAGGCATTTCCTGCACCTATTAGAGATGAGTCCTATCCTCAATATGCCAAAACGAATCCTTTAATGGCACAAGTATCTTTAGAATTCAACTTTGGTGTTGGAGGACTTGCTAAAACGAGTTGTAGCAAAAGACAACATTGGTTTTGGTCTGGAAATCGATAAGCACAAAAAATAAATTATCGAATAC
>JAHDBO010000166.1 GCA_020630355.1 Saprospiraceae bacterium | reverse complement strand
ATGTCCTGTGCTTCTATTTCGTAAGGTTTATAGACCTGGCTGTTATCAGAAATCAAGCGTAGAGCAGTCATTTCCCCTTCTTTCTTCAACTGCTGTACACGTTTTGCCACGAGCACATCCGAGACCACGACATAAACCCGATTGTCATAAATGGGCTCACCCCGTTCTACAGGCTCACAAACGACCAAATCTCCATTTGTTAGTGTTGGCATCATACTGTCTCCGTCTATCTCGAAAGCGACTAAATTCTTACCCTCTATATTAGGTAGGGAAAATTTGGGGAGTTTCTCCAAAAAGGATTGATTTTGATGTTCGAGGGCATAACCAGCCCTGACTTTTTCATCTACCAGAACGATTGTGCTTCTGCCAGGCGCTTGCTTGTCGTATAGGGATACCGTAGGGATGTCGATTAGGGCAGGGACCTGACCATCCAGAAATATTTCATCAGACTTTCCAAACATAAAGTTGGCGTTCACATTGTATATTTCAAACAATTTCAACAATTGATCAACCGTTACATTGCGTTTCCCTTGCAATATATTGTTTATCACGTGGTTATAGGATTCTAATTGTTTTGCCAAATCAGACTTTCCTCTTATCAAGCCCATTTTTTCTAATTGGTCATATAGAAACCTAAACCTTTCGTTTACAATATGTTCTGAAAAATCCGCCATAATTATTTATAAATTTGTTTTATTTTGCTTGATTTAAACAACTTTTTGTTTTAAATTTGAATAATGATAATTGAAAACATTTTATTTCAATTCAAAAACAAATATATACCAATTTACTGGCAATATCAATTATGGAGCATTTCGACTATGACAAAAGATTCCCTGTTTTGAATCACAAAATCAAACGAGGATATAATTATACTAAAAGATATAGTCCGACTATTGCGGAGCTTATTTTTAGATTGCTTTATGCAATGCTAAAACCATTAATGGCAATTAGGGCATTATTCTTTAAGGGAAGGATTAAGGGGATACCGCTTTCTCAACTGCCTTGGATTAAGATTTCTGTCATGTTCCTCATTATATATATAGTATTCCAGAAAGATATACAGTTTAATTTCAATATGCGGTCTCCTTTGAGCCTATTTGAGAAGACGGAACCACAAGAGGAGGTCACCAAAATCGAAGGCGAAGAAGACTGGGGTATCGATGACGCCATGGTCAGAAAAGTCTCTACTGCCTATGAGCCTGTTGATGCAGATGATTTAAGGACACAGAATGTCAATAAATTCATACAAAAGTATGCTCCTCTGGCTATCAAAGAAATGCATGAATACAAAATACCTGCTAGTATAAAAATGGCGCAAGCGATTTTGGAAAGCCGAGCAGGTACTAGTCGACTTGCCAAACAAAATAAAAATCATTTTGGTATCAAGTGTTTTTTAAAAAACTGTAAAAATGGACATTGTACCAATCACCACGATGATCACCACAAAGATTTCTTTAGAGTTTTTAAGAATACAGGCAAAAGTTGGAGAGCACACAGTGTCTTATTGCAAAAACCGAGGTACAAAAAGTTGTATAACTATGGTAAGGATTACAAAAAGTGGGCGGAGGGCTTGAAAAAAGCGGGCTATGCTACTAGTAAAACTTATGATAAGAAACTCATTCGAGTCATCCAAAGATATAGGCTAGATCAATTAGACAGCTTATAATAGATTTAATTCCAAAATCGAAAACAGAACAAGACCTAATATTTCTAAACACTAAATTCGTTCAGATGAGAAAAATTATTTTGGCTCTAGCGGCTCTTTTACTGGTTTCTTGGGAATTTATCCGAGATGACGCCGATTTTCGACCATTAAAATCGTCACAGAATCACACAGAATTCAGTATTGGGGCCCAAATCCAGTCAGCAAGAATAGATAGAGGAATGTCCATCGAAGACTTATCAAAATTATCTGGTTTGAGTGAAAAACACCTTGAAACAGTGGAAGAAAACAGAGGGATACCTACTAGAGACTTTATAGTCAAACTACAGGAGATATTAGAAATTGAAATATTACTTGACAACGAATAACACACAACAACAATATGTACAATATTGCATTAGTTCTAGTCGCCATACCTAATTAAACAACGTCACAGAAACTGAAATTTGGCACGGCATTTGTTTAACCATATACCAGTTGCACGTTTGGCACACATTAATAATAAAAACAGAATACTGATGAAACATATATTCGCTACACTAATCGCTTTCTTTTTGATGACCTCTTTTGTAATGGCTCAATCTTCTGGACTTCAAAGCCTTAACACGAATACACATCCTGGTTATACCAAAGAACAAGCTAAGGAACTATTGGTTGAAGGTCAGACAGAATTGACTATAGACGGTTTTGTAGAAGAAAGTGCCTTCCCTTCTTTAGGAGAGCAGATTCAGGAAGCTAGAAAAGAAAAAAGCGTCAATGTAGCGCATTTAGCAAGTGTACTTGGACTAGACGCGGCACAAATGACCTCTATTGAACAAGGTCAAATATTACCAACTAGAGAATTGTTGGTACAAATACAATTATTCTTGGACTGTGAATTAGTAATTGATGCTGGATGATTAAAAATCCTTAAAAAATAATTGAAACCCGTAGCTGCAGAACAGCTACGGGTTTTTTATTTTGAACCAGCATACTAGTTTTATTTGTTGTACATTATAATTAATAAAACAAATCCAATGAGTACGAATCCACCACGTCCCTACTCCCCTGCCTTACTAAGTATTATACCAATGTTGTATGTAGGCTGGGCAGATAATGTACTGAGCCCTAGCGAAGTCAAAGCGATTAGAAAAAAAGCTAAATCACTAGGAATCCTATCCCCCAAAGACCTGAAAGTTCTGGAGGATTGGTCTGACCCTAAAAACCCACCTTCTGAAAATCAATTCAGAGAATGGGTCCGACTAATAAAGTCTGCTGCCGAGTCCCTTCCAAACGCTAGGCAAAGTTTAGCTGATTTAGGACTTGAAATTGCTAGAGTTCATTCCGATAATAAAAGCTACACCCAATTCGTAAACGATAAGACCAAGCAAGCGCTAAACAATTTGGAAGATGCGCTCGGCATCGTCTCTTTGGATACGCATCGTAATATACTTACCGACGAACAGCGACTGAAAGAAATTGATGCCAAATACCATCAAGCCAGTTTTGACACACGCCTCATGCGTGATATTTTGGATGATGACTATAAAGAGGTTAGGCAAAAAGTTCGCACTTTACTCAAAGACCCTTTCTTCAAATACAAGACGCTCCCCGTTAAAGAAGATTACAGAAATCAGGTTTTGGACTGGTGCAAAGCGCTTGCCAATCAGGGGCTAGGGGCTATCGCTTACCCTGAAGTTGGCGGAGGAAAAGACGACATGGGCGAGTACGCTGCCGTGTTTGAAGAGCTGGGCTATCACGATTTGAGCTTGCTGATAAAATTTGGGGTGCAGTTTGGTCTATTTGGAGGCTCTATCCAGCGGCTGGGTACGGCTTATCATCATAAAAAATATCTAAAAGACGTTGGGACGCTCGACTTGCCCGGCTGTTTTGCCATGACAGAAACCAATCATGGCTCAAATGTGCGTGGTCTGGAAACAACTGCGACTTACGACCCATTCAATAACGAAATCATCATCAACACGCCACATGAAAAAGCAGGGAAAGAATACATAGGTAATGCCCTACACGGTCGGATGGCAACAGTATTTGCTCAACTATATGTGGAAGGAGAAAATTATGGTGTCCATGCGATATTAGTTCCATTAAGAGATGAGGAGAACCAACTGCTGCCCGGTATCCGTGTGGAAGACAATGGCTATAAATTGGGTCTGAATGGTGTGGATAATGGTAGAATCTGGTTTGATTATGTACGTGTCCCCAAGGAGAATTTATTGAACCGCTTTGGGGATATAGATGATAATGGAAAATATTCTAGTCCTATAAAAAACCCTGCCAAGCGATTTTTCACGATGCTTGGCACATTGGTCGGCGGACGCGTTTGCGTACCAAGAGCTGGACTAAGTGCCGCAAAGTCAGGGCTTGCCATTGCGATTAAATACGCACTAAAGCGCAAGCAGTTCGGGCCAGAAAATGAAGAAGAAACAACCATTCTGGATTATCCAAGCCACCAAAAACGCTTGATGCCTTTATTGGCCAAAACGTATGCTTTGGATTTTGCCTTGACCTATCTGACGAAGCGATTCGTAGAAGCTGATGATGAGGATATTCGTGAGATTGAAACATTGGCGGCGGGACTAAAATCTTATGCTACTTGGCATACCACAGCGACACTTCAAGAATGTCGGGAAGCCTGTGGCGGAAAAGGTTATTTGGCAGAAAATCGTTTTGCACACCTCAAGGCAGGTTCAGATATTTTCACCACTTTTGAGGGAGACAATACCGTACTGTATCAGCTTGTTGCCAAGGGTGTGCTCTCTTCCTTCCAACAGGAATTTCATGACGATAAATTCCTAGGCGTCATCCGTTTCTTGTACAAGCAAGCCGCTACTTCCATAACAGAGATGAATCCTATCGCTGTTCGCAATACAGACAAAGAACATTTGCTTGACCCTGATTTTCATTTGAGCGCGTTCAAATATAGAGAGCGGGCAATACAAGTAGGAACGGGGCGCAAGATGCAAGCATTGCGCCGAGCTAAGGTTAATTCTTATGATGCTTATTTACAATGTCAAACACAAATGCTCGACCTAGCAGATGCTTTTGTGGAGCGTATTACACTGGAAGCGTTTCAAAAGGCAATTCAACAGTGTGAAGATGAGGGCTGTAAAAAAGCGCTGGTTCAACTTGCCAATCTTTATGCTTTGGACTCCATCCACAAAAACAGGGGCTGGTACTTGGAAGAGGGTTATATCGAATCGGCTAAAAGCAAAGCGATTGGAGCACAAGTGGAAAAGCTTTGTAAAATCGTCCGAATGGATGCCCAGTTTTATGTCGAAG
>JAHDBO010000165.1 GCA_020630355.1 Saprospiraceae bacterium | reverse complement strand
AAATTCCTAAACTCTATATAGTTTGAACCAGTTGGTCTAGAAAAAAGTAATGGAGAAGTATTAAGTAAAAAAGAGCTAGGCATCTATATGTTAAAATCTAATTCTGATTTTCAATAGTCCATGCAGAATAGTCTGTACGGACTATTGAATAGGAAATATTGCTGATCATAAAGTTCTGCATTGCAGCAATTACGCAATTACAGTGCTTGTTAAAACGTTATAAAAAAAATGTTACCTTTATTATGTGATTTCATTAGAAATGTCTCTTCTTAAAAGTACATATCGCATTATCGCCCTAATGATGGCTTTCCTGATGTTTTTTACATCGGTTGGCTTTGTAATGGATATGCACTTTTGTCAAGGTAAACTAAAATCTGTTAGTTTCTTTGGAAAAGCTAAGACCTGCCACGATATGGCAGACAATACCATGAAAAACTGTCCGCATCATAAAAAGATGACGGCAGAAAAAAAAGATTGTTCAGAAGATAAAAATTGCTGCTCTAGCAAAACCGTACAGCTTCAATCTGACCAAGACCAAAAAGTTCAGACAAATGATTTTGTAGTCAATAAGCAGTTAAAGCAATTTGTAATTGCCTCTGTCGCTGTCTTTTTTGCAGCTGATTTCGACCTTCAACGTGAAGCTACCACTTTTGCCCACTACAAGCCTCCATTAATTCAAAGGGACATCCCTGTCCTCAATCAAACTTTCCTTTTATAACCAATACTTTTCTTTTCCATTGAAACCTCAATGAACTGTCATTGCTGATTTAATGGCGTATTTGGGCTTATTCTGACAAGGCATCTGCCGTCAGCATGAGCATTTGTCAAAAAAGGAAAGTATATGTGGCATGTTAAATAATTTCATTCGTTTTTTTCTGGAAAATAAGCTGGTTGCTTATTTATTGCTTCTGCTATTTGTTGGTTGGGGACTGGTGACTGCACCCTTTGATTTTGGTATTAAAGAACTTCCCCGTGACCCTGTTGCGGTGGATGCCATTCCCGACATTGGAGAAAATCAGCAAATTGTCTTTACCAAATGGATGGGGCGTTCTCCACAAGATGTAGAAGACCAAATCAGCTATCCTTTAACTACGGCTCTACTCGGTATTCCAGGGGTAAAGAGCATCCGTAGTAATTCTATGTTCGGTTTTTCCAGTATCTATGTCATTTTCAATGATGATGTCGAATTTTATTGGAGCAGAAGCCGAATTTTAGAAAAACTCAATTCCCTTCCCGCTGGTACTTTACCAGATGGTGTACAACCCACTTTGGGACCAGATGCTACGGCATTGGGGCAAATCTATTGGTACACACTCGAAGGACAAGACAAAGACGGTAAGCCAACAGGCGGCTGGGATTTGCATGAGCTAAGAACTATTCAAGATTTTTATGTTCGCTACGGTCTATCGGCTGCTGAAGGGGTGAGTGAAGTAGCGTCCATTGGCGGTTTTGTCAAAGAGTATCAGGTAGATGTTGACCCCGATGCAATGAAAGTCAATAACATCAATTTAGAGCAGGTGATGAATGCCATAAAGGGTAGCAATATTGATGTGGGAGCGCAAACCATTGAAATCAATTTGGCTGAATATTTTGTCAGAGGCTTGGGCTACGTTGAAAATGTAGCCGACATTGAAAAAAGTGTGGTCAAGGTCAGCGATAATGTCCCTATTCGGATTGGCGATATAGCAAAAGTAAATATTGCTCCTGCTACCAGGAGGGGTGTTTTGGATAAATCAGGAGCAGAAGCTGTTGGTGGTGTGGTCATTGCCAGATATGGAGCCAACCCTTTAGAGGTCATCAATAATGTAAAAGCCAAAATTGCCGAAATTGAACCTGGGTTACCTACTAAGACACTTCGTGACAGTACCGTTTCACAAGTTAGAATACTCCCTTTTTATGACCGTACCCAACTGATAAACGAAACGATTGGGACACTTCAAGAAGCCATTACCTTACAGATTTTAGTGACCATTATCGTGGTGATTTTAATGCTATTAAACTTAAAATCATCCCTTCTGATTTCAGGTACTTTACCCGTAGCTGTCTTGATGTGCTTTATTGCCATGAAATATTTTGGGGTAGATGCTAATATCGTTGCTTTATCAGGTATTGCTATTGCCATTGGTACAATGGTGGATATGGGAATTGTACTGGCGGAAAGCATGGTCAAACGTATTAATGAAGCCCCACCTGATGAATCCCTTTTGGAAAGTATCTATGAGGCAACTACGGAAGTCGCCTCTGCGGTAATTACGGCGGTTGCCACTACGGTTATTTCCTTTCTTCCAGTATTTACTATGGAAGCTGCGGAAGGAAAATTGTTTAAACCTTTGGCATACACAAAAACCTTTGCTTTGGTTGCCTCTATTATTGTAGCCATAACCATAGTACCTCCTTTGGCGCACACTATATTTTCGTTTAAGTCAAATCGAAAATGGTTGTCTTATCTGATCAACCTATTGGCAATATTAGGAGGGATTGCGATTGCTTTATTTTATGATACCTACTTAGGGGGTATTTTGGCGATTGTCGGTATAGCAGGAATATTACACTTGTTGGTACAGCAATATAGTTCTGAAAGAAATGCCAACATCCTTTCTGTCTTTACCAATATCATTTATGCCTTAATCGTTGCATGGCTCTTGGCAGCCGCTTGGATGCCACTTGGCGTAAACAAAAGTACACTGACCAATTTCTTTTTTATTGTAATCATCGCAGGTGGATTAATAGGCTTCTTTTATATAGTCATCTATTTCTACGAAAACATTCTTCGTTTTCTGCTTCGTTTTAAAATCCTGTTTCTCCTGTTGGTTTCATTTATCGTCTATCAAGGATTTTTAGTTTATCAGCAAACGGGTGAGGAATTTATGCCCGCCCTTGATGAAGGTTCATTTTTGCTGATGCCAACCTCAATGCCGCACTCTGGAATGCAGGAAAATATAAAAAATCTGCGCCTATTGGATATGGCAGTTACCGCAATACCAGAAGTGGAAACAGTCGTCGGAAAAGCAGGTAGGGTCAATAGTGCGCTCGACCCTGCACCAATGTCCATGTACGAAAATGTCATCCTCTACAAGTCAGAATATAAGACGGATGAAAATGGACATCGTATAAGGTTTAAATACGAAAACGGCGAATACGTTCGGGATAAATATGGTGATTTGATACCTGATAAGAAAGGACGTTTTTTTCGACAATGGCGGGATGAAATCAAAAGCCCCGATGATATTTGGGATGAAATCGTAAAATCAACCAAGTTGCCAGGGGTGACTTCTGCTCCCAAATTACAACCGATTGAAACCCGCTTGGTGATGCTTCAAACAGGGATGCGTGCGCCTATGGGTATCAAAGTAAGGGGCGGAGATTTAGCAACCATTGAAGCCTTTGGATTGGAACTTGAAAAATATCTAAAGGATGTGGATGGCGTAAAAGATGCTGCTGTATTTGCTGACCGAATAGTGGGTAAACCTTATATGCTTTTAGATATAGATAGGGATGTCATCAGCCGTCACGGGCTTACCATCGGGAAAGTACAGCAATATATTCAAACGGCTATTGGGGGTATGACCATGACCACAACCGTTGAAGGTAGGGAACGCTATGCCATTCGCATACGCTATCCAAGAGAATTGAGAAATGACCCTGAAACTTTAGAACGCATTTATATACCTACTGCCATGGGGCAGCAGATTCCTTTGGGTGATTTAGTGACTATTCGTTACGAACAGGGCGCACAATCTATCAAAAGTGAAGATGGCTTTTTGATTGGCTATGTATTATTTGACCGTGAGGATGGTTTTTCCGAAGTGGAAGTAGTGAATAACGCTCAGGACTATTTGCAGTCTCAAATTGATAATGGAACATTAGAAGTTCCTGCTGGGGTAAGCTATCGCTTTGCAGGTAACTATGAACAGCAAGTAAGAGCCAGTAAACGGTTGAGCATTGTCGTTCCTATCGCTTTGGCAATTATCTTTCTGATACTTTATTTTCAATTCAAATCCGTCACCATATCCGCAATGGTTTTCACGGGTGTATTCATCGCATTTGCAGGTGGTTTCATAATGATTGGATTATATGATACCAGTTGGTTTTTAAACTTTGAGTTCTTCGGAACAAATATGCGTGACTTATTCCAAATCCGAACCATTAATTTAAGTGTGGCTGTATGGGTGGGTTTCCTCGCCTTATTTGGTATTGCTACGGATGATGGGGTGTTGGTTGCCACTTTCCTAAAAGATAGTTTTAAAAAGAATAAGCCTACCACGATTGAGGGAATACGCAATGCCGTAGTAGAAGGTGGTTTGCGACGGGTCAGACCTGCTATGATGACAACCGCCACTACAATCTTAGCCCTTTTGCCTGTACTGGCTTCAACGGGAAGGGGAGCAGATATTATGTTACCAATGGCTATTCCTTCTTTTGGAGGAATGACCCTGCAAATGATAACTATGTTTACCGTACCTGTCCTTTATGCGCTTTGGCAAGAATGGAGCTTGCGATGGCAAAAATTGACAATCAAAAATAATGAAATCAATGATTAAATTTAATTACAAACAATCTATTGTAGGGAGTGCAATTGCTTTAATTATTGCCTCAAGCTGTTGCTGGCTCCCAGTATTGTTAGTGGGAGTTGGAGGGACAGCAGGATTACTTGGCTTTAGCGAATACCTTGAAAAATACAGTCTCTTATTCATGTTAACTGGGGTAGTTCTTCTAATAGTTGGGATATTTCAATTGATAAAAAATCAATCAAAAATGAAAGATGAAAACGTCATTCTACTATCAACAATTAACTGTCCTTTCTGCGGATTTAAAAAAGAAGAAAAAATGCCAACCAATGCCTGTCAGTTTTTCTATGAATGTGAAAACTGTAATCAATTATTAAAGCCAAAAACTGGTGATTGCTGCGTTTATTGCAGTTACGGTTCTGTTGCTTGCCCTCCTATCCAATCAGATAAAAATTGTTGCAATTGAAAAAAAGAATAATGATA
>JAHDBO010000164.1 GCA_020630355.1 Saprospiraceae bacterium | reverse complement strand
AATCCAAAATATTAGCCATCCCAAACCGATTAAAAAACCTGCCTTTCCTGCGTTCTAAGCGAGACCCCGTAGTGACTTTCCGAGGGGACGGAGCAACAATCAATTTATTCATCGACAAGAAAAAAGCCAGTCAGTTTGACTTCATCGTTGGGGTCTTGCCTCGTAATGATGAGCTAGAAGAAAGACAATTATTATTGACAGGTGCTTTGACCGCCAATGCGCAAAACCTCCTAGGCGCAGGAGAAAGGATTTTCGTAGAATTTCAGCAACTGAGTCCTGGAACACAGGACTTAGACTTGCGCTTATCTTATCCTTTTTTGTTCCAGACCCCTTTTGGTATTGATGGGAAATTAGAACTTTATAAACGAGATTCCTCCTATCTAAACCTTGAGTATGACTTAGGCGTACAATATCTATTCGAGGGAGGCAATTATTTGAAAGCTTTCTGGAATCAACGCAGTACGACTTTACTCAATGTCAATGAAGCACGGATTCTACAACGGCAACAACTGCCCGATGATTTGGATGTGGCCTACAATAATTTCGGTTTGGAATATCAAATGGAACGGCTCGATTATCGCTTTAATCCTCGTAAGGGCATCCACTATTTCCTTCGGGGTGCAGCCGGTTTCAAAAATATCCGTCGCAACAATACCATCTTAGAACTAGGTAATGACGATTTCAACCCTGAAGCACTTTACGATTCCATCCAAACGAGAACTTTTCAATATAAATTGGATGGTCGAGTAGCGGGATATTTCCCCGTTGCTAAACGGGGCGTGGTCAAACTTGGATTGAATACAGGATGGATTTTTTCTGAAGCGACGGTTTACCTCAACGAGTCCTACCGCCTAGGGGGAAACAAACTACTACGGGGCTTTGATGAAGAATCGGTCTTTGCCTCACTTTATGCCATTGGTACTTTGGAGTACCGCTTTATCATCGGTCAAAATTCCTATCTCTATGTTTTCGGGGACTATGGCTATCTCGAACAAAGAACGCAGGACGACAACATCTTCGACCAACCGCTTGGGCTTGGTGCGGGTATGACTTTTGAGACCCGTGTTGGGGTCTTTGGCATCAGCTACGCCTTAGGAAAACGCCTCGGTAATCCCTTCGATTTCAGGGCTTCCAAAATCCATTTTGGCTATGTGAGTTATTTCTGAGTAATCAGTTTTAGTAGTTTAAGGAGTTTCAGTAGTTTTGGGGCTTTAAAATTAGTACTGTTACTACTAAAACTCCTCTAGCATGCGTATTCTTTTATTGGGCAATGGCGGTCGTGAACATACCTTGGCTTGGAAAATGGCTCAAAGTCCACTTTGCAAGCAGTTATTTATTGCGCCAGGCAATCCTGGCACGGCACAATGTGGTCAGAATATTGCTCTTGACCCAAATGATTTTGAGGGCTTGTCCACTTTCGTGGAAAACGAAAACGTGGACATGATTGTCGTCGGCCCTGAAGCGCCTCTGGTCAATGGGGTTTATGATTTTTTTGTCAAAAAAGGCATTCCTGTTATTGGTCCATCAGCGGCAGGAGCGGAACTGGAAGGAAGTAAGGCTTTCGCCAAAAAATTCATGGCTGATGCGGGTATTCCTACGGCAGCTTATCAAGAATTTACGTCTGACACCCTAGAAGAAGGTGTCGCTTATATCGCTACACAGACGCCTCCAATTGTATTGAAAGCAGATGGTTTGGCAGCAGGGAAAGGCGTATTGATTTTGGACAATATCGACGAAGCACAAAAGGAGTTCCGAGAAATGCTGAGTGGGAAATTCGGAGCGGCGAGTGCCAAAGTGGTCATCGAGGAATTCTTGGACGGCATTGAATTTTCTGTATTCGTCTTGACAGATGGTAAAGACTATAAAATCTTGCCCGTCGCCAAAGATTACAAGCGTATTGGAGAAGGAGATACAGGTTTGAACACAGGAGGAATGGGCTCGGTTTCTAGACCACCTTTTGTGGATGAGGCCTTGATGCAAAAAGTAGAAGAGCGCATTGTTCAACCTACCATTCAACAACTTCAAAAGCAAAACCTAACTTACAAAGGCTTTGTTTTTATTGGTTTAATCCGAGTGAATAATGAGCCTTATGTAATAGAGTACAATTGTCGTATGGGTGACCCAGAAACGCAGTCTGTCATGCCTCGCTTGGACTCTGACCTAGTAGCTTTATTTCAAGCTATCAACGAGGGAACCTTACAAAACCAAACGATTAAAATCAAAGAAGAGGCAGTCGCTTCTGTTGTCTTAGTTTCGGGTGGCTACCCAGAAGCTTATGAAAAAGGCAAAGTGATTTCAGGCTTGGATATGGTTGAAGATAGCATAGTTTTCCATGCTGGCACCAAGGCGCAAGATGGGCAAATCGTCACTAGTGGCGGTCGGGTTTTAGCCTTGACTTCTTATGGTAGGACTTTCCAAGAAGCACTGCAAAAAAGTCTAGCCAATGCTGAAAAAGTCCAATTTGAAGGAAAATATTACCGTAAGGATATTGGTTTTGATTTGTAGATGTATAGCATCCAACAAATAGCATCCATTACAAACGCCACTTTTTTGAATAAAACCATTCAAGAAGGGGAGATTAACAATGTGCTATTTGACAGTCGGCAATTGGTACAGGCAAAAGGAGCTTTGTTTTTTGCTATCCTTACGGAAAAAAATGATGGGCATCGCTATATTGACGAATTAATCAAAAAGGGTGTCCAACATTTTATCGTTACCGAAAAGGACATTTTCAAAGACAAAAACTGTAATTATCTTCTAGTAGAAGATGCTATTATTGCCTTGCAGCAGTTGGCTCTTTTCCACAGGCAGCAGTTTGATTTGCCTTGTATTGGCATCACTGGCAGCAATGGAAAAACCGTCGTCAAGGAATGGCTCTTTCAATTGTTGCAAGACGATTTTAATATCGTCAGGAGTCCCAAGAGTTATAATTCTCAAATCGGCGTGCCGATGTCTGTTTGGCAAATCAACAAACGGCATAACTTGGGGATTTTTGAAGCAGGTATTTCTCAGGCAGGTGAGATGCAGTCTGCTACACCAATCATTCAAGCAAAAACAGGCATATTCACTAATATCGGAGAAGCGCACCAAGAAGGATTCCCTAGTTTGGAAGCTAAGATTCTTGAAAAAATCCAGTTATTTTCTCCTTGTGAAACCATAGTTTACTGTTTAGATCATATCAAAATCCAAAGTGCGCTACAGGAACGCTTCCCTTTAAAAAAACACCTCACTTGGTCGAAGAGCCAAACTGCTTCCCTTCAAATAACATCCATTGATAAACTAGGAAAAGGGATTTATGGCACTCAGATTAAAGGTGTTTTCAATCAAGAAAAAAGAAACATCAAAATCCCTTTTACGGATGCTGCTTCTATTGAGAATGCCATTCATTGTTGGTTGTTATTGTTGGACAAAGGTTACAGCGAGGAAATCCTTCAAGCTCGTTTCTGGGAATTGAAGCCTGTCGCCATGCGACTGCAATTGGTACCAGGTATCAATAATTGTCTTTTAGTCAATGACAGCTACAATTCTGATTTGACCTCGCTTCGAGTTGCGCTCAATTTCCTTGAAAACCATAGCAATAAGCCCAAGAAAACACTAATCCTATCCGATATTCTACAATCGGGAATGGAACAGGAAGCACTCTACGGTTTAGTTGCCCAACTCATTCATGAAAAGGGCGTGCAGCGGTTTATTGGAATAGGAAAGTTCGTTGAACAATTAAAAACGAAGCTTTCCGTCAATGCCTCCTTTTATAAAAACCCGATAGATTTTTTAAAAGCTATCCCAAACCTAAACTTCCAAAATGAAAACATCCTTCTCAAAGGAGCCAGAAAATTCCACTTCGAACAAATCGCCCAACGCTTAGAAGAAAAAGCCCACCAAACTGTACTTGAAGTTAACTTAACTGCTTTAGAACACAACCTTCAAGTTTTCAAAAAGCATATCCAAAAGGGCGTAAATCTTATGGTAATGGTCAAAGCTGCTGCTTATGGGAGCGGAAGTTTTGAAGTAGCGCGTCTCCTAGAACAAAAAGGGATTGACTATTTGGCTGTCGCTTATATTGATGAAGGGGTTGAACTAAGAAAAAAAGGCATTCAACTCCCTATTTTGGTGCTGAATCCTGAGCCTGCTGGTTTTGATGCACTTTTGCGTTATAACCTAGAAGCCGAAATCTATAGCTTAAAACTTTTGCGCCAATTTGTACAAGCCAGTCAGGACATTTCCACTAAAATACACCTCAAACTCGACACGGGCATGCGCCGTCTGGGCTTTGAGTTCAGTGATTTAGAGGAATTATGTTTGATTTTAAATCAAAATAAAAACCTGCGGGTACAATCCATATTCTCGCACTTAGTAGGGAGCGAAGCAAACGAGCATGACCACTTTACCCAGCAACAAATCAAGATTTACAATGCCCATTATCAAATAATTACTCAAGCAATCGGCTATCGCCCGACTCGGCATATTTTAAACTCTGCTGGTATTCTGCGTTTCCCTGAACACCAGATGGATATGGTCCGCCTCGGCATTGGCTTATATGGTTTTGACGGAGCGGAAACGATTCAGAACCAATTGCAGGATGTCAGCACGCTCAAAGCGAGCATTTCTCAGATTAAGCAATTGGCTCCACAAGAAACCATCGGTTATAGCCGCAAAGGAAAAGCCAAACGTTTAACCAAAACAGCAACAATCAGCATTGGTTATGCTGACGGCTTGAGCCGTTTGACAGGTAACGGTAACTATACTGTTTTGATACATGGGAAAAAAGCCCCTACGATTGGGAATATCTGTATGGATATGTGCATGGTGGATGTAACGCAAATTCCAGAAGCACAAGAAGGAGATGAAGTGATTATTTTTGGAAAAGGGAAATCTATCATTGAACTAGCTCAACAGATGCAGACGATTCCTTACGAGGTTTTGACCATGATTTCAGATAGGGTGAAGCGGGTGTATTATCAAGAGCAGTAAGGCTTTATTTGTCCATCTCCTCCTTGATTGCTTTTGCTTTTTCTATAGATACCCCCGCAATCATAGCCGTCAATTCAATAGACATTCCTTGTTTAAAACAGCGAA
>JAHDBO010000163.1 GCA_020630355.1 Saprospiraceae bacterium | reverse complement strand
TAAAGAACTACTTTCTTTCAAATAATTTGAAATTATAATTATACTCATTTTTCCCATTTGCTAGGCGAATATCCTCTCGGACAAGCTTCCAATCGCTCGAAGGAATTTCAGGAAAATACACCTCGCCATCTACTTCCAAATCCACATCGGTGTAATAAATCTTATCCCAAAATTCCATGCTTTGTTGGTAAATCTCCCCACCACCGATGATGAAAGCTTCCTTTTCCCCATTATCGTGCGCAATCTCTAAGGCTTCTTGGATAGATCGTGCGACGATACAACCTGAGGAAGTAAAAAACGGCTGTCGGGTCAGTACGATATTCGTTCGCTTGGGCAGCGGTCTACCAATCGACTGATAGCACTTGCGCCCCATGATAATGTGATGATTTAAAGTCATCTTTTTGAAGTACTTCAAATCAGCAGGCAAATACCAAGGAATATCGTTATTCTTCCCGATAACTCGATTTTTAGCGGCAGCGACAATAGCGGAGACAATCATGGGTAATTAGTAATGAAGAATGAATAGTAAATAATTTTATTGGGCTTGTACCGCTTCTTTTTTGAATTGGAGATTCAAATCTTTGATTGTATAACGTTTTTCTATCCCTTGATATTTGTTGAGATGATTTCGGATTCTTTTGGCGGATGCTGCCATCTGTTTTTTGTCCTTTTCAGGCATATCCAACAAATGCTCGTTTCCGTTTTCAAAGGTAGAAACGGGAAGCGTCATGAAGGTCGTTTTGTCACTTTCTTTTTTACGGTATCGCCAAATCGGGATATAATGATGATTGGCTAATGCCGTTTGACCTGTTCTAATATTTTTGCGCAAAGCAATCTCAAACATCAATCCAATATCGGTATTGGGCTGTTTTTGGTTGGAAATGAAATTCCCCAAGGAGTAGGCAATCACTTTTCCGTCAGGCATCTGCTTGATGGGTTGTACGACATGCGGATGCGCACCCACTATCAAATCCGAACCCCAAGCAAAAATCTTTTTCGCCAATTCTTGTTGCCATTTGTTTTCGTTAAGTTGGTATTCGTCTCCCCAATGAATCAAAGTGATAATGAAGTCGGGCTGGAGTTTTTTTGCCATTTCCAAGTCGGCTTGGATTTGTGCTTCGTCGATTTCATTGACTATCGTAGGGGCTTTGGTTTTGATGCCATTTGTACCATAAGTATAATTGAGAAAAGCAATTTTAAAGCCATTTCTAAAAACAAGAAGCGGATAATACATTTGTCGTTCCACTTGGTTTTTAAAAGTTCCTGTCTGATAAAAACCCCATTCTTTTAGCGTCTGTATCGTATTGATGACACCCGCCTTTCCGCCATCATTAGAATGGTTGTTGGAAGTAACCAACATGTCAAAACCCGCTAGGCGCAAGTCTCTCGCTAAATCGTCATGGCTTCTAAAACGGGGATAGCCCTTGTAAGGTGGCTTACCGGGCAGGGTGACTTCCAAATTACCAATGGCCAAGTCATTTTTTTGGAGGATAGGCGAAATGTACTCGAAACAAGGGCTGTAATTATAACTTTTGTTTTTAACGACTTCGGCAGATTGTATCTGTGGTCCATGCCCCATAATATCTCCTACAAATATCATGGACATTTCAATAGTGCTATCTTGATTTGCTGTGTTTTGAGCTTTCGCCAAATGGATACTCATCAAGAGGAGAAGAATGAAGCTAATTGGTTTCATTCGGTGAAGATAGAAGGAAAAAACAGAGCTGCAAAAGCCTAGTCCAAAAACCGTGCTTTCAATTCTGGCGTAGGAATCATACAAGCCTCAGATTGCCCAAACCAGCGGTAGCGATTCCTAGCAATCCAATTGTAAACGGCATCCCGAATCGGCTTGGGAACAATAATAAAACCATACAATAACTGCCATAAACCGCCCAAATGTAGTGCATTGCGCAAACCTGCCGTCGAATGGGTATAATATTTGTCTCCCTCTATCAGTACCATTGTTGTAATATCATCAGTGGGGAGATTGAATTTTTGTAACAACTGTTGTCCTGTTTCTGATTGGAGTGAAGCGAAGCGAAAACGAGCTTTTTTGTCTTGTTTGATGATAAACTGTACGGCAGTACTACATAAGTTGCAGACGCCATCAAAGAGCAATATGGGCTTGTCGGTTGTTTTCAAAATTTTAAATTCTCTTATCCTTATAACATTTACGAAAATAAGATAGTTTTAAGAAGATAGGTATATATTGGTGTAATAGGCACAAAATTGGTGTAGGTGGGAACAGATGGGTTTAGCCTCAAGGATTTTTTGCTTATTAACCTCATTCGTACCAAAATATACCCGTCATAGACTAACACAAAATCAGTAGACATTATCTAAATCGGATTATTGAAAAATCATAAAGCTATATAGTCTTGTTTTTTTAATCTAATATCTAAAGACTAATGTCTAAAATCTATTATTGATGAAAAACATATTACCGCTTTTTATTTTAGTTATTAGTTACTCTTCGATGTTTGCGCAAGGAGTAACACAGGATTCTACGACACTTGGTCTGGTGGAAACGATGCCTTACTTTGAAGGTTGTGCGCATCTAGAAGGACAAGCTAAGCGAGATTGTTCTGATGAAAAAGTTATCGGCTTTATTCGAGAAAATTTGCGGTATCCTCAATTAGCCTTGGAGCAGGGAGTAAGAGGGCAAGTTATTGTGAGTTTCAAGGTGAATGAAGAAGGGCTTATTTCTGATGAAAAAGTTTTAAGGGACATTGGGGTAGGTTGCGGAACAGAAGCGCTTCGAGTACTACGTGCCATGCCTGATTGGGAGCCAGCGACTAAGGGAGGAGAGCAGGTAAGTGTGAAAATGGCGTTGCCAATTCGCTTCAATTTGAAAGAAGTGGATTTGAGTGATGAAGATAGTTATCGTATTTCGTGGGGGGACTTGTATACCGATAAAGCAACCAAAGAAGCCCTATTGTCTAATTCGGTAGAACCAATTATTGTTCGAGATATTTTTGGGAATGAATTTCCTCTACAACGCCTAGATATGCAGTATACAAAAGGTCGAAAACATAAGACAATCATAAGCGTCGGTGATATTAACGCTGATATGAGAAAGCGTTTGCGCAAAGTAAAAAAAGGAGGAACGATTCTTTTTCAGGCAATGATTGAAAATGAAGGGCAACTACTAGAAATCAAGCGTGTTTTTGAGGTGATATAGTCCCTTACGAATCTTCTTCAATAAAGGGATATTTGACTTCCGTCAAATAGAGGCCTTTAGCGGCCACACTGAGGTTCTTTTTTAGTGGTTTTTGCTGGTCTAAAGCGTTCTGGACGTCCTTGATGTTGATTTTTCCAAGTCCTACATTTAAGCACATCCCTACAATCAAGCGTACCATGCCTCGTAAAAACCGATTGGCAGAAATGTGAAAAACGAGCTTCTTCCCATTGTTTCTAAGTTCCCATTCTGCTCGCTTCATTTGGCAAAACATGGTCTTGGCATCGGAGTTAGTCTTGCAAAAAGTGGCAAATTCATCGTATTCTAGCAGCAGTTGTGCAGCTGCTTGCATTTTGTCTATATCTAATTTATCTGCAAAAGGAAAATGGAAAGTGGTGTTTTCCTGAAAAGGATTTTTATAAAAATCTAAATGATACTCATAGCTGCGATGATAAGCATCAAAACGGGCGTGCGCCTCTTTATGTACCGCTTTTATCCAATAAAAAACAATATCTGCTGGTAAATATTTGTTGAGACGGCTCATAAATGCCTTTGGAAAATCTCCCTCAAAATCAAAATGAATAATAAAATAACTTGCATGTACTCCCGTATCCGTCCTTCCGCAGCCCATAACGCTGAGTTCTGTTCGTAAGATTAAAGACATGGCTTCCTCGATGACTTGCTGCACAGAAATGGCATTAGGCTGCCGTTGCCAACCGCTGTAATTTGTTCCGTTATAAGCTAAAGCTGCGAAGTAACGCACGTTCGTAGAAGTTGTTTATTGAAGTAAATTTTATAAAAGTATTCTCTCATTCCCCTAGTTCACAAACGGCCAACCATGCCATTAAGCCAATGCTTGTTTCCAAGGCTGCTTCATCAATGTCGAAAGTGGTCGTATGTACAGGCGAGCTGATGCCTTTGGCTTTATTCCCCGTCCCTAGGCGGTAGAAACAAGCTGGCATTGCTTGCGAGTAATAAGCGAAATCTTCTGCGGTCATTCGGATCGGTAAATCTACGACTTGCTCCGCTCCTAGAAAATCAATAGCATTCTGCTTTGCTCTATTGGTTAATTTTTCTTCATTATATAAAAAAGGATAGCCTTTCATAATATGAAAATCACAAGTGCCGCCCATGCTTTCTGCGATGCCCTCCGCTAGTTTGACCATACGCTTGTGGGCTTCGGCACGCCATACCTCGTCCATCGCTCGGAATGTTCCTTTGAATTTGACTTCATTAGGGATGATGTTGGTAGAGCCGCCTACGGATTCAATTTGCCCAAAAGTAAGTACGCTCGGACTGGTCGGATTGGTATTGCGACTTACGATTTGCTGCATAGCGGTAATGATATGGCTTGTAATCAAAATCGGGTCAATGCAGTCGTGTGGTAAAGCACCATGTCCGCCTTTACCTCGGACGGTCACATAGATTTCATCGGCGGATGCCATGTATTGTCCTGCTCGAAAACCTACTTTTCCTGCTTCCAACGGGGGATGTACGTGTTGCCCCACGATGGCTTCAGGGCTAGGATTCTCCAAGACGCCTTCCTTAATCATGATAGAGGCCCCTCCTGGTAATTTCTCTTCTGCGGGTTGAAAAATCAGCTTAATCGTACCTTCAAAGTCGTTCTTTAGCTCATTTAAAATACGAGCCGCTCCTAAGAGCGATGCCGTATGCACATCATGCCCACAGGCGTGCATTACACCGTCATTTTTCGATTTGTAGGCTACATCGTTGGCTTCCACAATGGGTAAAGCATCTATATCTGCCCGTAGTGCAATGACTTTTTTATCAGGATTTTTTCCCTGAATCAAACCGACCACACCATTATCTGCTACACCGTGCTCGTGTTGTATCCCAAGCGATTGCAGGGCACTCGCAATATACTTCCCTGTTTCGACCTCTTGGAAAGACAACT
>JAHDBO010000162.1 GCA_020630355.1 Saprospiraceae bacterium | reverse complement strand
TGTCACTTTTCAAAGTGAATGAAAACTTAGGTTTTTACTTGCAAGATTATTACGTCAAAAAATGGTGTAATAATTCTATGGTCTTTTTAGAAGTAGATGATGTCGATGAGTGCTGGAAGGAGCTACATGACAAAGGTTTACAAGAGAAATACAAATATGTTCGCTTTACACCAATTAAACAATTTGATTGGGGTAGGGAGTTTTTTATGCACGACCCGTCAGGTATTTTATGGCATTTTGGGCAGTTTGATAGTTAAAAAAAGATATAAACAAGTAGTTGCCTTTGTCGGTGATGGTAGCAATTATTCGCCAGCTACTAACTGTCGCTCAATCTCTGCCGAAAGAGAAAAAACAAAAGCCAATACTTTAGAGTTGATATTATCTCCAAGTTCATAATTTTCTTTGATGGTATGTACTCGTACATCTCTTTCCATACAAGAATGAATAATACTCATTACTTCCATCAGATTTCTACCCAAACGGGACAACTCGGAGACAATCAATATGTCTTTATTTTTAAGTTGTTTTAGCGTTTTACCAAGTATTCTACTATCTACTTTTTTTCTACTGCTTACTGTTTCCTCTACTCATTCATCAATAGTGATTTTCTTGACATCAGCATACTTCAAAATCTCGAAGCGTTGGTTCTCTACACTCTGCTTATCCGTACTGACCCGTATGTAAGCATAAATCATGGCAATATTTTCGCTCTGATGGATAAAACCCATTAATGAGATTAAAGTATCAATTTTTTGTAAAAAATAAAATGGGTAAAACCTATTTGTTTTCTGTAGATGGGAAACGGACGTTTCCTTTACTCCCCAGCCCTAGGAATTTTCCGACGACGCTTCCTAGCTTGGAGTGTTAAATATTCCAGTAAAGTAATCAAAAGAAACACACTTGTATTTTTCATGGGTATCTTTACAATCTAAATACCCGATACCATGAAAATAGGATATGCCCGTGTCTCGACTTTAGACCAAAACCTCGATGCCCAAATTGATGCCCTCCGTGCTGCTGGCTGTGATGAAATTATCACGGACAAAGTGACGGGGACGGTCGCCAAGCGAGAAGGGCTAGATAAGATTCGGCTTATGCTCCGAGAAGGGGACACCCTTATCGTCTGGAGACTCGACCGCTTGGGGCGTTCACTCAAAAATCTTATCGAGTGGGTCAACTTCTTAGAGGAAAGGGGAGCAGCCCTCCAGAGCCTTCACGAGAGTATCAACACCTCCACTTCTACAGGTCGGCTCGTCTTCCACATATTCGGGGCATTGGCAGAGTTCGAGCGCAACCTTATCCAAGAGCGCACGATGGTCGGACTAGCGGCCGCTCGTGCCAGAGGCAGAAAAGGTGGTGCAAAGAAAAAACTGAACAAGGATAAAAGAGCTTTAGCTGTAAAACTCTACAAGGAGCAGAAAACACCTATCTATAAAATCTGTGAGATGATGGGCATCTCCAGACCTACACTATATAAATATGTGAGGGCAGCGCAGGAAGAAGAAAGCAAGACAAAACAGGACTAGATAAACATCAAGGATTCAGTATCTTTGAAATATACCTTACCGCATAATCATTTATTTCCATGAAAGAAGAACAAAAAAGACTCGTTGTTTTCCAAGAGAAAACCATCCGCAGAGCGTGGCATAATGAAGAGTGGTGGTTTTCTATACAAGACGTGATAGAGATTCTTACGGATTCCAAAAGGGTCAGAAAATACTGGAACGACCTAAAGAAAAAGCTCGAAGAAGAGGGATATAGTGAAGTGTCCGATAAAATCGGACAGTTGAAAATGGAAGCAAAAGACGGTAAGATGCGCAAAACAGATGCCGCAAACACTGAAACAATGTTTCGGATTATCCAGTCCATTCCCTCTAAAAAAGCAGAACCTTTCAAGCAATGGCTTGCTAAAGTCGGCTATGAGCGTGTCCAAGAAATAGAGAATCCGGAACTCGCAGCAGAACGGGCAAGGCAGTATTACAGAGATTTAGGCTACGATGAAAAATGGATAGAGACCCGCATTCAGTCCATCGCCATCCGTGGACAG
Source organism: Saprospiraceae bacterium (assembly GCA_020630355.1). Taxonomy (GTDB): domain Bacteria; phylum Bacteroidota; class Bacteroidia; order Chitinophagales; family Saprospiraceae; genus JAHDBJ01. The sequence goes on along the minus strand of JAHDBO010000162.1, from coordinate 3,067 downwards.
TTGACCGATGAGTGGAAGGATAGGGGAGTGAAGGAAGGGCTGGAATACGCCATCCTTACCGCAGAAATCTCTAGGGCGACCTTTGGTTTGAATCCATCCGACCACAAGAAGCTCAAAAGTTTGGATAGGGAGAACCTCCGTGACCACATGACCAACCTAGAACTGATTTTCACCATGCTAGGAGAGGAAGGGACGAAGCAAAAGGCAATCGAAAAAGATGCCCAGGGCTTTGACGAGAACAAAGAGGCGGCAAAAGATGGAGGAAGAGCCGCAGGGAAAGCCCTCAAAGCATTTGAAGAAGAAACCCAGCAAAAAGTCGTTACCGATAAGAATTTTAAAGACCAGATTGCCGCAGCCAAGAAAAACAAGAAACTGAAAGGCTAAAGAGTATGAGCCACATTTCTATTCCAATATATGTTTTGTCCACTCTTTAGATAGAGTCACCTTCAATCTTTTCCAGTTAGAAGGAAGCATTTCAATATCCTCGATCGGGGAATCTTCCAAAGCCCATGAATCGGAATAAGCTTTGAGAATTTGATAACGGCGACTATTGTTATTTTGCATATGTTTTTTCTATCATATAGATATGATAAGTAAACAACTGCAGTACATTTTTTTCTTTTAAACAGTCGGAGGATTTTTAATCCTTATCTACTCAAATATGAGTACATTAGATGCTAGTAAGCACTAAACATGGCAAAGAAGAAAATCACCGTCAACGGCACAGAAATAAGCATGATTACCCAAGCAGATGAAGAATACATTTGCTTAACCGATATGGCTAAAGGCTTCGAGGGAGAAGCTGGCGAATATATCCGCAACTGGCTTAGGAATGGCTCAACTGTTCAATATCTAGGAGTATGGGAGAAAGTCCATAATCCAGATTTTAATTTGGTGGAATTCCACCAAATTAAAAGTGAACTGGTGGACAACACCTTTTTGATGTCCGTAAAAAAATGGATTCAGCGCACGGGAGCCATCGGTATTCAAGCAAGAGCTGGACGCTATGGAGGCACTTACGCCCACAATGAGATTGCCGTACAATTTGCTACTTGGCTCAGTCCAGAGTTTCATGTTTACCTGGTCAAAGAGTTCAAACGCTTAAAAGTAAAAGAAGCACAAGAACGGCAAGAAAGCCTTGAATGGAACGTCAAACGGATATTGAGTAAAATCAATTATAAAGTACACACAGACGCCATCAAAGAGCGACTGATGCCCCCAAGATTTACCAAAGGTGCAGGAATCATTTATGCTGGAGAAGCCGATATTTTGAATATGGCTGTATTCGGAGTGACCTCCAAAATATGGAGAGCCGAAAATCCAGATGCCAAAGGGAATATCCGAGACCACGCCACCCCAGAACAACTCTTGGTGCTTGCCAACTTAGAAGCTGTCAATGCGGAACTCATCCGATTGAACATCAGCCAAGATGAACGTATTGATATTCTCAACCAAGCAGCCATCAATCACATGCACTCTCTTTTGACCTCGCCCACTATTTCAAAACTACCAGAAGGTAAATAGCGGATTCTCTCTTTTTCTTTTAAGCAGTCGAAGAGTTTTACTTATCTATCTAAACCAAGCACCGATTCTAATTTGGTAGAATAACACCAAATTAAAAGCAATCATAGGGTCATGGTTACAGCGTAACAAAAGGTGTTAATGCCTCATTAAAACAATATATCCTGTTTTACCTTTTCGTCGCTATATTGACGGACATCCAATAAATAACTGCTTTTTAGAGAAGTGACAACTTTTTGGGCGTACCCCGAAAGTACCCCCTTTTTAATTTTCTGACCGTGTTGATAGCCACTTTACAACGAGCTGCTACATCTCCTAATGATTTCCCTGCGTTTAAGCGCCGAACGACTTCGGTATACTTATTGAGCAACTTAGTAGAATCTTCCGTTGTGCCTTTGGGTTTGCCTTCGACTTCCCAAGCCCACCTTTATTAGCAGAAGCGGACATTTATTTTATTTAGAAATTAGACTTAATCGTTGTCACCGATTGCATCCTGTTTATTAGCATATGTGTCCAAAAAATAAAAACAGGAAGAAAAATAACATCCATTATTTTTAAAATATGTTTATCAATAAAATAACTGCCATGACCAACATGATAGCATTTTCAATAAATGTTGCCTCTGTCATAGGTAGCTTCAAAGCTGTTCCCAGACAAGCGCAACGAATTGACCGTTTATCCAATAGTGTTTTGGTCACTCCAATTGTGGTAATACCTAAAATGACAAGGGTGACTATCAAGGCTATTTCAACCTTGAACCGCAGCAAAAACATCAGCCCTAAAATGGTTTCAATAAAGGGGTAGATTTTGGCATATATCGGCACTCGTTTTGCCAATGGGTCGTACATTCTGAAAGAATCGGGAAAGCCCTGTAAATCCAGCATTTTGAAAAAGCTGAACACAATGAAAAACAGCCCCATGAAATCAAACATCATGGCTTGTGTATCCCAATCTTGTCGGTGCATCAAAATACTTGCTACGGAAATGTAAAACAGTATCAAAAACAAGGGCTTCAATTGCTTCCATTTACTTTCTTCCTGAAAATCAAAACTATCCTCTTTTGGAAGTTCGTTTTTCTCCGTTCTTTCAGTAAGCGTATATTTATCAGGCAGGGCATTTTTTAAAACTTCCGTTGAAATGTGTTTTTTCATGGAAACTTTAGCCTCTCCCTTTTCCAAATCAACATTCACCTTCGTCACGCCTTCTAATCCTGACAAATGCTTTTCTACTGATGCCTTACAGCTATTGCAGATCATTCCGTCAATCTTGTAGGTATGTGTCATGATATTTTGAATTTTAACGAAAGACCCCGAGGCAAGCCTCGAGGTATCACTTGATGGCAAGGATTTTTTATTATACGGTGCAAGCATCGAGGAATTAAACCCAAACCTTGATTAAAAATTTAGCTATTAATGATTATGCCCCTCATGGTTATCATGTTTATGCCCATCGGCTTTGTGATTTTCATTTTTCACATAGTCCATGCCACAAACTGGACATTTCCCTGCTTCATCGCTGCCACTTCCATCACAGTGCATTGGGCAGA
>JAHDBO010000161.1 GCA_020630355.1 Saprospiraceae bacterium | reverse complement strand
CGCACCACTATTATCTGCGACTCTTAGTCTGGATTCCTGTTGTACCATGACGGTTGATTTATCAATTTAAGTTGATGCTGCGTACAGCTTTATGACCTTGCGATTAAAATTACTTCGCTTTCTCGATTACCTCGATTAACCTCCAGCACTTTCTCTTACTAAGAGGCCTGGTTTCCATTATTTTCACCAAATCCCCGACACCACACTCGTTTTTCTCGTCATGTGCCAAGAACTTCTTAGATTTCTTTACGAACTTACCGTAAATCGGGTGTCTCAACTTTCTTTCAACCAAAACGGATATAGTTTTATCCATTTTGTCACTCGCCACTCTTCCGACTCTGGTTTTTCTTAAATTACGCTTAGCTGCATTTTCCATTTCTAATACAATTGCTAGTTTGAAACAATAACTATATTACTTTCTTCTTCTTGCTCTGATTTTGGATCTTTTCGCCAACTCTGCCTCCGACATTCCCGCCAATTCTCTTCTTCTCACTTCGGTATGCATCCTTGCAATATCTCTTCTCACCTCTCTCAATACTAGAGGATTGTCCAAACCTGTTACAGCGTGATCGAATTTAAGCTTTTGATACTGAGCTTCAGTGTCCTGTAACTCATTCTTTAGTTCTTCGTCCGAAAACTCCTGCAATTGTTGATACTTCTTGCTTGCCATCTCTTAAATAAAATTGAAATATGATCCAATTATTTTACATAATCCCTGCGCGTAACCGTTCTGGTCATTACAGGTAATTTTTGAGCTGCTAATCTCAAAGCCTCAACAGCTACATCGTAAGGGACACCGTCCAATTCAAACAGGATACGACCTGGCTTGATAACTGCCACATAATGGTCTAACCCACCTTTACCCTTACCCATACGTACCTCTAGAGGTTTTTTAGTAATAGGCTTATCAGGAAATATGCGAATCCAAACCTTTCCTTCCCTTTTCATATATCTAGTCATCGCAATACGGGCAGCCTCTATTTGACGGTTAGTCAAGAAACCTTCGTCTACAGATTTTAATCCGATAGAACCGAAAGAAATCGTACTACCTCTCTGAGCCAATCCTTTGATCTTGCCTTTCTGCTGTTTGCGATATTTAGTCCGCTTTGGTTGTAACATTTCTATAAAATTTATAAGAAACCCTCATCATCAAATCCCTTCCGAAAAAGCTCGGCAAAGGTACGAGAATTTTCTCGATTTTTATATTATCTACGACGGTTATTTCCTCTTCTGTTATTATTTCCGCTATGCTTACGGTCTTGTTTCTTATCAACACCTACATTTGGAGATAAATCACGTTTGCCTAGTACTTCTCCTTTACAAATCCATACTTTCACACCGATTTTTCCGTACACCGTCAAGGCTTCCACTAATGCATAGTCAATATCCGCTCTGAAAGTATGCAGAGGTGTTCTACCCTCTTTGTACTCTTCCGACCTTGCCATCTCAGCACCGTTCAGACGACCTGAAATTCTTACTTTGATGCCTTCTGCACCTGCACGAATCGTAGATTGGATAGCCATTTTAATCGCTCTTCTATAGTTGATTCTCGCTTCAATTTGTTTAGCGATAGACTCCCCTACGATATAAGCGTCTAATTCTGGCTTACGGATTTCGATAATATTGATTTGAACATCTGTTCCACTCAATTTTCTTAACTCCTCACGGATACTATCTACCTCCCGACCTTTCTGACCGATAATGATACCTGGTCTTGAAGTGTGAATAGTCACAGTGATGCGCTTCAATGTACGCTCGATAATAATTCTGGCAATACCACCTTTCTTGACCCTCGCCCTGAGATATTCACGGATTTTTTCATCCTGAACTACCTTCTCTCCGAAGTTCTTTCCGCCAAACCAGTTAGATTCCCATCCTCGGATGATACCTAAACGATTGCCAATTGGATTAGTCTTTTGTCCCATAAAGAATTATGATGATAAATTTCTAAATATTAGAACTACTATTCAGCAGCTGCTTGTTGAACAAGCTCTTCTCTTTCGTTATCGATAGCAACTCTGTTCGCTACAACGATAGTCACATGATTATGACGCTTTCTGATACGGTGTGCCCTACCATGAGGAGCTGGCCTGAATCTTTTCAACACCATTCCTTCGTTAGAAAATGTCTCTTTGACAAAAAGACCATAATCTTCGGCATTGAAACCAGGACCTGCTTTTTGTTCCCAGTTAGCAACCGCAGAAAGCAACAATTTCTCTAACCAAACCGCTGCCTCTTTCTTCGTATATTTCAAGATGTTCAATGCCTCATCAACATTCTTACCTCTGACAAGATCGACAACCAATCTCATCTTCCTTGCAGACATCGGACAATTCTTAAGCCTTGCTCTAGCTTCCATTGAAATAAAATTTGCTTAAATATTATAAACTGTTTCGGAGCTTATGCTCTTAAATAGCTTTCAAACTATTTCTTCTTACCGCCGTGACCTTTGAAGTTTCTGGTTGGAGAAAATTCTCCCAACTTGTGACCTACCATGTTTTCCGTAACGAACACTGGAACGAAAGTCTTACCGTTATGCACAGCGATTGTCTCTCCCACCATATCTGGAATAATCATAGAAGCTCGTGACCAAGTTTTGATGACCATTTTTTTGTTAGAGTTTTTGGCTCTTTCCAGTTTAGTCAACAATTTATGAAACACATAAGGCCCTTTCTTAAGCGATCTAGCCATTATTTACGATTTTATCAGTTGAAAATTTTACAAACGATTACTTGCGCTTACGTTTTGTAACAATCAATCTATTCGAATACTTATTTGGGTTACGAGTCTTCTGACCTTTCGCCATAATACCAGTTCTAGAACGTGGGTGACCACCTGAAGCTCTACCTTCACCACCACCCATTGGGTGATCGACAGGGTTCATAGCGACACCTCTAGTACGAGGTCTTCTACCCAACCAGCGTTTCCTACCTGCTTTACCCAACACTTGTAGGTTATGGTCAGGGTTAGAAACGACACCGATAGTTGCTCTACAAGTCAATAAGATACGACGCACCTCACCTGATGGCATCTTAACGATAGCGTACTTTCCTTCACGCCCCATCAATTGAGCATAGGTTCCAGCGCTTCTAACCAAGCTTGCTCCAGTACCTGGGCGCACTTCGATAGCGTGGATAGTTGCACCTAAAGGAATTTCACTCAAGAAAAGTGTATTGCCCGGGTTTGGTGCAGCACCTTTGCCTGACATCAACTCATCTCCCACTTTCAAACCCTGTGGTGCAAGGATATATGTTTTAGTACCGTCTGGGTATTCTACCAATGCAATCCATGCCGTTCGGTTTGGATCGTACTCGATAGTTTTGACAGTAGCAGCAACACCATCTCTATTTCTCTTAAAATCGATGACTCTATATCTCCTCTTGTGCCCGCCACCACGGTACCTCATCGTCATTTTACCGCTGTTGTTACGACCACCTTTCTTATGCAATGGTGCTAAAAGGCTTTTTTCTGGCTTACTTGTCGTTAACTCAGAAAAGGCATTTCCAACTCTTTGCCTAGTACCTGGCGTAACTGGTTTATACTTTTTAACTGGCATTGTTCCTAATTATTTATAGATGAAACAACCTTATATTTCTCCGTAAAAATCAATTTCCTCTCCTTCTGGCAACGAGATGACTGCTTTTTTATAAGCAGAAACCCTACCCTGAGAAACCCCCTTACGAGTCATTCTTCTCTTCGCTTTCGCTGGCATTACCATAGTGTTCACTGCTGACACAGAAACATTGTACATGTCTTCAACCGCTTTCTTGATTTCGATCTTGTTAGCGTCTTTGTGTACAACAAAAGTATATCTGTTGCCTTTTTCAGACAACACCTCTGATTTCTCAGTGATGACAGGTTTGATTATAATAGCTCTCTTAGCCATGATGATAATCTTTAAAATAATTCCTTAATAGCCTCGATTGAACTTTCAGAAAGAATCACCGTGTTTGCGTTCATCAATCTGTAAGTATTCAAGTTGCGAGCCACTTCAACATCAGCACCTGGTACGTTTCTGCTAGACAGGTAAACTGTCTTATCGTCTTCGCCCAAGACCAACAGTGTTTTTTGGTCAGCCAGCTTTAGGTTGTTCAAAATCTTGATGTACTCCTTTGTTTTTGGAGCTTCGAAGCCAAAATCCTCAACGACTACTAATTGACCAGAAGTTGCCTTGTGAGACAAAACTGATTTTCTAGCCAATTGATTGACCTTCTTGTTCAGTTTGATACCGTAGTTCCTTGGTTTTGGTCCAAAAATCCTACCTCCACCTCTAAAAACAGGACTTTTGATAGAACCAGCACGTGCTGTACCAGTACCCTTTTGTCTCTTGATTTTTTTAGTGGAACCAGCAATCTCACCTCTTTCTTTCGATTTATGCGTTCCTTGTCTTTGCGATGCCAGATACGACTTCACAGACAAATATACCACATGCTCGTTTGGCTCGATACCGAAAATATTTTCTGGCAGTTCGACTTGCCTTCCAGTACTTTCTCCTTTAATATTAATTACATCCAATTTCATCGGATAATTATTTTTCGATTACAACTAATGAACCATTGTGACCTGGTACAGCCCCTTTGATTACGATAAGGTTTTTGTCAGGGAATACCTGAAGTACTTCTAGGTTCCTAACCGTTCTTTGTTTTCCGCCCATTCTACCAGCCATCTTCATTCCTTTGACAACTTTGGCAGGATAAGACGCAGCACCAATAGAACCTGGAGCACGTTGTCTATTGTGTTGACCGTGAGTAGCTTGACCGACACCACCGAACCCATGACGTTTCACAACCCCCTGAAATCCCTTACCTTTCGTCGTACCAACAACACTCACCATATCGCCAACTTCAAACACCTCATCAACCGTTACTACATCCCCTAAAGTCTTTTCGATATCGAAATCTCTGAATTCCACTAATTTTCTCTTAGGGGAAGTCTTCGCTTTTTCGAAGTGCGCCAATAAAGACTTAGAAGTATTTTTCACTTTGGCATCACCATAGCCCAATTGTAGAGCGTAATAACCATCAGTATCTTCGTCTTTGACTTGAGTGACCACACAAGGTCCAGCCTCGACTACAGTACAAGCCAAGTTTCTTCCTGACTCGTCAAAGACACTGGTCATGCCTATTTTTTTTCCAATAATTCCGTTCACTATTAGAAATTT
>JAHDBO010000160.1 GCA_020630355.1 Saprospiraceae bacterium | reverse complement strand
TCGATGTACCCGATAATTTGGAAGCTTATTTTCAGGAAGCAGGGCGAGCGGGCCGGGATGGAGAACGTGCTTTTGCGATATTATTATATAATGAAAATGACAAGCTCAAACTCCAAAAACAATTTGAACAGGCTTATCCTAACCTAGCGCAAATCAAGACCGTGTATCAGGCTTTGGGAAGTTACTATCAGCTGGCAGTCGGTGCTGGTATTGACAAAGGATTCGATTTCGATTTGGGAGAATTTGCTAAGCGATTTGGTCTGAATCAAGCAGAAGTCTATCATTCGCTCAAAATGCTGGAAATGTCGGGTTGGCTCAATTTGAGCGATGCCGTGAGTGTACCAGCCAGCATGCAGTTTAAAGTCAATCGGGAAACTTTGTACGATTATCAAATCAAAAACCCCAAATTGGATATTGTCATTCGAGAACTGCTTCGCAATTATCAGGGCATTTCCAATAATTATGTCCCTTTGCGCAATCTAGGCTATTTGGCGAAAGCCATACAGACTTCTACTACTATCCTAGAAAAGCAATTCCTGAAACTGCATACGGATAAAATTGTGGACTACCGCCCTAGGAAAGATAAGCCACAGCTTTATTTTCTCAAAGAGCGTGTCCCTATCGAAGATTTGACCATTGATATGGAAATGTATAGTTTCCGAAAAGAAAGGCAAGCATTCCGATTGAAAAAGGTAATCGAATATTGTGAAAAAGCCAACTGTCGCTCGCAGCAACTTCTCGCTTATTTTGGCGAAAGCCAATCTAAAAGATGTGGCTATTGTGATGTATGCTCCGGTAGGAATGAAGCGGGTATCAGCAAACTAGAGTACGAAAAATACAAGGAAAAAATCAAGATGATACTGCGACTGGAATCTTTGAGCTTGGAGGAAATTACAGATTCTTTTTCGCCCAAGCGAAGAGCAAAAGTGCTCAAAACAATGGCGTATTTAATTGAGGAAGGGTTTTTGAATAAATATGAGAATGAGAAATTTTATTGGAAAAAGGCTGAAAAATAAAACTTAACTTTAGAAAGTCTGTTTTTTGACTAAATTCGCACCAAAAGGATACAATTAGTTAACACTAATCATTAGATGAAGTCGATACTTATAAAAAACGCATTTGTCGTTAATAAAGGAAAAATAAAGACGAGAGACGTCTTTGTTAAAAACGGTCGCATCGAAAAGATTGCGAAGCAAATCGGTAAAAAAGCAGACCGTGAAATCAATGGGGAAGGGAAATACTTACTGCCTGGCATCATTGATGACCAAGTTCACTTCAGGGAACCTGGCCTGACCCACAAATCCGACCTCTATACCGAACCTAGGGCAGCAGTGGCAGGCGGCATCACTTCCTTCATGGAAATGCCAAATACCAAGCCAGCCGCATTGACTCAAAAACTACTGGAAGACAAGTACAAGATTGCCTCTAAGAAGTCCTTAGCGAACTACTCCTTCTTTATGGGGGCTTCCAATGACAACATCGAGGAAGTACTCAAAACCAATCCAAAAAAAGTCTGTGGTGTTAAAGTCTTTATGGGTTCTAGTACGGGCAATATGCTCGTGGACGATGAGAGAACATTGGACAATCTCTTCTCAAAAGTACCGATGCTCATCGCTACGCACTGCGAGGACGAGGAAACTATCCGCACCAATGCCCTAGCCTACCGAGAGAAATATGGGATGGAAATCCCTGTCAATATGCACCCTGAAATCCGTAATGTAGAAGGCTGTCTCAAATCATCCACACTTGCGGTCAATCTTGCCAAACAGTACAATACACGCCTGCACGTCTTACACATTTCCACGATGGATGAATTGGATTTATTTACCAATAAAATCCCGTTGAAAGACAAGCGCATTACCTCGGAGGTTTGTGTACACCATTTATACTTCAATAGTAAAGACTATGATAAATATGGTACTCAAATCAAATGCAACCCTGCGATAAAATCAAAAAGCCATCAAAAGGCTCTTTTCCCTGCTCTGTTAGATGATAGATTGGACATCATCGCTACCGACCATGCCCCACATACTTGGGAAGAAAAATCCTATTCCTACTTCCAAGCTCCTTCTGGCGTGCCTTTGGTACAACATTCCTTGAATGTGATGTTGGAGTTTTACCACGAAGGGATGATTTCTCTTGAGAAGATTGTCGAAAAAATGTGCCATGCACCAGCTATTTGTTTTAATGTGAAGGACAGGGGCTATATAGAGGAAGGCTACTGGGCAGACCTGGTCTTGGTCGATTTAGATAAAAAATGGGAAGTCAAAAAGAAAAACATCCACTATAAATGTGGCTGGTCTCCCTTTAAAGGGCATGAGTTCAAAGGGAGAGTCACCCATACCATTGTGAGTGGTCATCTTGCCTACGAAAAGGGCGTATTTAACGAAAGTAAACAAGGTGAAAGACTGACTTTTAAAAATTGATTTGGATTTCCTAGTTAGAATCTCCTACATTTGTAGTCCGTTTATTCGTTTTTTAGGCTTTCGCCTAATAGAACCAGTAGCTTCTTATCAAACCAAATACCGCTTTTGAAGTTACTTGTATAGTAAAAGTAACCTACGAAAAGCTTTACACTAGACAAGAATAGAAAGAAACATTGCATCGATGCCAAAGAATTTATTGATAGTAGAGTCGCCTGCAAAGGCAAAAACGATTGAGAAATACCTAGGAAAAGACTTTAAAGTCAAATCTAGTTTCGGGCATATCCGTGATCTAGAAAAGGGTAAAAAAGGCGTTGAAGTCGATAAAGGCTTTCATCCAAATTATGTCGTCTCGGACGATAAGAAAAAGGTGGTCAAAGACCTAAAAGATTGGGTCAAAAAAGTAGATGAGGTTTGGTTGGCAACGGATGAAGACCGAGAGGGAGAAGCTATTTCGTGGCATTTATGCAAAGTATTAGGACTCGATGAGTCCTCGACTAAACGGATTGTCTTCCGTGAAATCACGAAACCTGCGATTCAAAGTGCGATAAAAAACCCTAGAACAGTTGACTTGGATGTCGTCAATGCACAACAAGCAAGACGTATCCTTGATAGGTTGGTCGGTTTTGAACTATCGGAGACACTTTGGAAAAAAGTAAAAGGCAAATTATCTGGTGGTCGAGTCCAATCGGTCGCGGTGAAGCTAATCGTAGAACGAGAACGAGAAATCCGCAATTTCCAAGTCACTTCTTTTTACAAAGTAAACGCCATCTTCGATGTGGTGAACGCTCAGGGCGAAAAAGTGGCTTTACTAGCAGAATTGCCTAAAAAATACGATTCCGAAAGTGGTGCTGAAGCCTTTCTAGAAAAATGCAAATCGGCAACTTTCAATATTGATGATATTAAAATCAAACCGCTCAAGCGCAAACCAACTGCTCCATTTACGACTTCCACTTTGCAGCAGGAAGCTTCACGAAAACTAGGCTTTGCAGTAAAGCGCACCATGATGAATGCCCAACGTTTGTACGAGCAGGGTTTCATTACCTACATGCGTACCGATTCAACCAAATTAAGTGAAGTTGCCCTAGCATCCATCGCTCAAGAAATTGAAACCAAATACGGTAAGCAATACGTTCAAACTCGACGTTTCAAAAGTAAAAACGCATCGGCTCAAGAAGCACACGAAGCCATTCGACCTACCTATATAGAACGTGAAATGGTCACCAACGACCGTGACCAACAGCGGTTATATGAACTGATTTGGAAGCGGACGATTGCTTCCCAAATGGCAGAAGCCCAACTGGAAAAAACGGTGGTAGATATTAATATTTCAACTATCCCCAATGAACAGTTGAAAGCAGAGGGAGAGGTTCTGAAATTTGATGGTTTCTTGAAGGTCTACCTCGAATCTAATGATGATGACGACGAGGAAGACGAGGCAAAAGGAATGTTGCCCCCATTGAAGGTTGGACAAAAATTGGATTTGAGAAACCTGACAGCTAAGGAGCGATTTACTAGGCCGCCAGCCCGTTTTTCGGAAGCTGCACTGGTCAAGAAAATGGAAGAATTGGGTATTGGCCGTCCTTCGACTTATGCACCCACTATCAGTAAAATCACACTAGAAAGCCGCAATTACGTTCAGAAAAGAAGTACCGAGGGTACACCTCGAGAATATCAAGTTCTAACCCTTTCCAAAGGAAATATTTCTAAAAAAACAGAATCAGAAAATACAGGAGCGGTCAAAAACCGCCTCTTCCCTACGGACATCGGGATGATTGTCACCGATTTTCTGGAGGAGCACTTCGATGATATCATGAATTACCGCTTCACGGCAAAAATCGAAGAGGACTTTGATGAGATCGCACATGGTAAAATCCAGTGGAATAAAATGTTGGGCGAATTTTATACGCCATTTCACAACACCGTCAAAGAAACAATAGAAAACGCCGAAAGAGCATCGGGTGAACGCATCTTAGGTACCGACCCCGAAACGGGCAGGACGGTCTTGATTCGTTTGTCTCGCCTAGGGAGACCCGTTGTACAAATCGGGAAACCAGAAGAGCTCGATGAAGACGAGAAGCCTAAATATGCCAATTTGAAACCTGGCCAGGAAATGACCGACTTGACTTACGAGGAGGCGATGGAATTGTTCAAATTACCGAAAGTATTGGGCAACTACGAAGATCAAGAAGTCAGCGTCGCTGTTGGACGTTTTGGACCTTATGTAAAATTTGGTTCTGCTTATGTTTCTTTGCCTAGAGGCGAAGATCCTATGACGGTCAACTTCGAGCGGGCATTAGAATTGATTGAAGAAAAACGCAGAGCGGATGCACCAGTAATGACCTACAAAGGCTTACCAGTCACAAGGGGCAAAGGACGCTTTGGTCCTTTCTTGAAGTACAATTCTATGTTCATCAATATCCCCAAACGCTACGACCCAGAAACCCTGACTAAAGAAGAAATGACAGAGTTGATAGCTGCCAAGGTTGAAAAAGAAGCCAATCGCTACATTCAGCAATGGCCAGAAGAGAAAATCAACTTGGAGAACGGTCGCTGGGGCCCTTTCATCCGATTCAAAAAGAAATCCATTTCTATTCCTAAAAAAGAAGATGGTACTCGCATCACTCAAGAGGAAGCGAAAGCGATGACCCTCGAAGAGGTCAAGAAAATCATTGAGGAAAGTGGGAAAGCATAAACAAAAAAGAGCGGCAAAATGCCGCTCTTTTTTGTTGGTTTTTGTG
>JAHDBO010000159.1 GCA_020630355.1 Saprospiraceae bacterium | reverse complement strand
GTTTCTGGTACTAGGATTACGCACTCTCTGGCACTAGAAATGCAATTGCAGGACAAGCAGTACGGATTAGCTACTATGTGTATCGGTGTGGGACAAGGTTATGCAATCATACTAGAAAAAGTCTAATAATGGTTCAGCTCATTGGAGTTCCTTTCGATGCTAATTCTTCTTTTTTGAAAGGGGCGGCACTCGCCCCTCCTAGGATTCGCTTGATGGAGTCGGATGGCTCTGCCAATACCTTTTCTGAAAGTGGATTGGACATAAGTGAGGGGGTAGCTTTTAAAGATTGTGGTGATATACAGTTTGAAGGCACGAATGCGGAGCAGGCATTTTATACCATCAAAACCAATATTGATGCTTTACTTCAAAATGGGGAGAAGGTACTGGCATTGGGCGGTGACCATTCTGTTAGTTATCCCATTGTGGCGGCTCATCTAGAACATTACGGCTCACTCCATATCTTACACATAGATGCTCATGCGGATTTATATGAGGATTTTGATAATAATCCTTATTCCCATGCCTCTCCTTTTGCTCGAATCCTAGAAACTGGTAAGGTCAAAAAATTGACGCAGGTAGGTATCCGCACCTTCAATACCCACCAAAGAGAACAAGCTTTGCGCTTCGGAGTTGAGGTGATAGAAATGAAGGATTTTGATTTTGATTTCCTTGAAAGGTTGAAGGGGCCACTGTATGTTTCTGTTGATATGGATGGACTTGACCCTGCATTTGCGCCAGGGGTGTCCCATCACGAGCCTGGTGGTTTGAGCACTAGGCAATTATTGAAGATTATTCAGAATATCAATGTAGAAATCATCGGTGCGGACATCGTAGAATACAACCCTACCAGAGACATACACAACATGACAGCAATGGTAGCCTATAAGATTTTCAAGGAATTGATTGCGAAGATGTAGTTGCTACATTTTTATAAACCTACTCACATATTCCTTGTCTTCCAACTTGATATTGATAAAGTAGATTCCTTTTGCCAACTGCTCTACATCGAGACGGTTGCTGACCGTTCCACTTTGCAGAACCCTTCCATAAAGGTCTAAGATACGGTACTGTCCTCCTTCAATATCGCCTTCCATAAATAAGCTGCTTCGTGCTGGATTAGGACTTATTTTTAATAATTCAGAATCAACATAGGTCTTGGTCGGAACACTGGCACAACCCCATGCTCTTTCGGGCAAATCCAAATAATCTATATAGGGATTTCGGTTGCCTTGATAGGTTTCAATGGCGGCGTTTCTTTCCATTTCCTTAGCGTTTGGCGGGTCTTGATTGTTCCAGGCGCATAGTGTTTCTAAAGCGGCAACATCCGTGATATTTCCCACGCTCGGATAGACGGTATAAAAGTAGAAAACGGCTCTAGCCAAATCACCTTTATGGTCTTCTTTTGGTTCAAAATTACTAGAAGTCGCTTCGGCATAATCATCTATATTACTAGAAGGGATATTGCTTTGACTGTTGTTTCTGTACATCCACTTTGTGGTCGAATTGTCGGGGATTTCATCAAATTTATTGCTCCCTCTTTCAGAGTTCCAATCCTCAAAGGTGGGGAAAAGATGATGGATATCCGAACGCATAGGCAAGTCACCATCATAGAAAGATTGAGGGACGGTATGTTCTGTATTGACAGGGGCTGGATAGGTGACGAAAGTGCCAGCGGGAACATCTTTTTCAAAACCTGAATAAACACAAAAAACCCGCCCATTGTCATTATCTATAAAACCAAACATACGCTCTCTAGCATCTGAATAGGAGAGGGTGTTGTGTTTGCCTATAAAAAGATTAGTTCTCAACCAATCACGTAAAGAGGTACCTTCTAGGTTGCTAGGAGGTGTCTGGGCTTGAAGGCTATATGAAAAGAATGTGATACATATAAATAGTACCGAGTAGTAGTATTTCGTGTTATTCATTTTCTGCTTTTTTCCTTTTGGAAAATGGTTTTATAATTAGTCTGAGCGATTGGTCATACGTGAAGTAATTCCAGACCCAGTTCAAAAATACGAACAGTTTGTTTTTTACTCCCAATAAAGCCCTTAAATGAACAAATAACCAGACAATCCAAGCAAAAAATCCTTTAAATTTGAATTTTGGTAGGTCGACAACGGCCTTGTTTCTTCCTATCGTTGCCATTGAGCCTAGGTCTTTATACTTAAAATCCTTTCTTGCTTTTTGCTTTAGGTCTCTTTTAAGATTTTTACCAAGGTTTTTAGCTTGCTGAATAGCCACTTGTGCGACTTGTGGGTGTCCTTTAGGAAAATCCTCTTCTTCCATATAAGCTATATCACCGATGGCATAGACATCCCTCAATCCATTTACCTGATTCTGTCGGTTGACGGCTATTCGATTACCGTAAGTCGTATATTTTTTATCGATTCCTTGGAGTTGATTCCCTATGATACCTGCCGCCCATATCACTTTGTCCGCTCTGATTTTTTCATCTCCTTGTATGAAAACGAATTTACCATCATAATCTTCTACTCGAGTATTAAGCCGCACTTGTACGCCCATTTCTTTTAGAAATGCTTCCGCAGCTTTTGAGGATTCAGGACTCATACCTTTAAGCAAACAATCTGCTCCTTGCATCAAGTAAATATCTATCTCTTCACAATTCAATTCAGGATAGTCCTTTGGGAGGATATAGTTTTTCATTTCTGCAAGTGCACCAGCGAGTTCAACTCCAGTCGGGCCACCTCCTACGACGACAATGTCAATCAATCCCTGCCGTTCTTCAAAATCAGGCGTAGTGACCGATTTTTCAAAATCTTCTAGGATGGAGTTTCTAAGATAAAGTGCTTCAGAAACGGATTTCATCGGAATGGCACGGGAAGCAATGTTTTCATTTCCAAAAAAATTCGTGTCAGCCCCTATCGCCACTACTAAAATGTCATAGTTTAAATTCCCGATAGGAGTCATAATGGTCTTTGAATCCGTATCTACTTTTTCTACAGTTGTCCTTCTGACAAAGGTATTGGGGGACTTTCTAAACATTTTCCGCAAAGGAAAAGAAATAGAACTAGGCTCAAGCCCAGCAGTGGCCACCTGATAGAACAGGGGTTGAAATTGATGATAGTTGTTCTTGTCGATTAGGACAACTTGGTAGTCTGTATTGCGAAGCTGCATCGCAAGTTCTAAACCTGCAAAGCCACAGCCAACAATAACGACTCTTTTTTTGCTTGTAGAAGGAACGTTTATTTCCATATTAATGCTGTTGTTCAAAAATACAGTTTTATCTGTTTAGTAACGGACAAAAAATAAGTTACCGATTTAGGAATAGAAATTTTGAGTTTAATCAAGGCATTTTTTGAAGGAATAGCCAAGCTATTGCTGAAAAAAATAACGAAGAGTAAACTAAAAAGAGCATAGACCAAATCAGGAAGTTATTCTTTGACCGTTACTTAGTGTACGTTTTTAGATATTAAAAAAGCACGCCCCAGTAATGAGGCGTGCTTGTATCATTTTTATAAAGCTAACATCTACAATCTAACCATTCGGATGGAGTATTGTTTGTTTTGAGCAGGGATATAGCCCCTTACAAAATAAACGCCACTGCTTAGTCTTGTATTTACCAAATCTATTTTTAGGATTCCATCTTGAGGAATGCCATCAAATAAAGTCGCCACCAGTTTGCCAGTCACGTCATATAGACCAACAGTCATACGGCTGTTGATTTTATCCATCAAGCTAATATTGATGTAAGTATCCATTGGGTTAGGCGATACCTCGAAGAACTTCGCTGTTTTTCTGGCAGTAGAGACCGTAATGATTTTAGAATACTCATAAGCACCGTCAAAGTCGATTTGTTTCAATCGGTAGTATTGTACATTGGTTCTGATATCCGAATCATCAAAAGTATAATTACTGGTAGTGGTTACCGTACCGTTACCTTTCACATAACCGATCCTACGGAAGGTTTCCCCATCTAGGGAACGTTCCACATCAAAGCCGGCATTGTTAAGCTCGGAAGCAGTACTCCAGTCCAATTGGACTTGTCTGTCACCTATCATCTTACCATTAAAATCCAATAATTCTACTGGAACGATGATGGAAGCATCTGTCAAAGCAAAGCCAGAGAATGTTGTGAGACCCGTTAGCGTATAGGCTACTTTTCCCGTGGCATAATTATTGACTGACGTACCTATGATTACTGTGTTGTTTACAGCTGCATTCGTAGGCGTCACGGATGGAATGGCGATGTCAGACTTGACCACCGAAAGTCCATTTCTTTTTGGAGAAGTGGCGGATTGGTCAAACATGGTTTCGTCTATTTCTGCGCTATCATAGTAAAGCGTCAAATCATAATTATAAGTACCTGCTGGCGCAGTAATCAAAAATGTTTTTTGAGAAACATCATCACCATTCACCCAAGCCTCAGTTTGAGCACTTGAAGAAGTATTTGGGCTAGCAGCTTGACGGTCAACGGTAACGGTTACACAACCAATATCTGTACCTAAATTATTTTTAATACTAGCAAAAATCTCCCCATTTGGACTGTAGAAATGGGTCTGAGCATTAGCACCTATATATGCTGATTTGGAAGTAGCTGAAGTTAATGATTCGATTTCTGGTTGAGAATCTCCTCTAACCTCAATGTTGTCAATTCCGAAAGAAGGTGCATTACCTGTATTGTCATCATTTTGCCATTTCCAACCTAGTAAGAATGTGGTTCCATCTAGAGATGAAGGAAGTGAAACTGTTGCGGTTTGAGTGGTACTCTGACCAGAATACTCGGTAGGAAGTTCTACCCAAGAAGGAGTTGTTGTATTCGTAGAATAAACAAGTTTACCAAAATCCCAGTCAACTTCCCCTAGACATATCCAGTCAAATTGGACGCTAATGTTAGCAAGACCTGTGGCATCGACTTGTCTGTAAACATAAGCACCAGTCTGAGTGATAGTATTATCATAGCCACATGCCCCACCATTTGCATCAAATATCTGCATTGTATAGTTTGTGATCTGAGAAGGGCAAGCAACGTTGAAATTATTCCACCTATTGACATTATTTCCTGGGGTAGGATTCAGTGTCCAACCTGCTGGGGGCTGATCTCCAGATTCCCAATTCTCACTCCAGATTACTGTAGAAGAAGAACCAGACATTGGGTCAGGATCATTATCTTGAATTGTGACAGTGTATTGACTTGTCCCCAAAA
>JAHDBO010000158.1 GCA_020630355.1 Saprospiraceae bacterium | reverse complement strand
TAGAAGACTTGCCCGAACCAGACACCCCCGTTACGACTATGAGTTGATTTTTAGGGATACGCAGAGAAACGTTTTTCAGGTTATTCCCATTCGCCCCTTTAATGTAAATTTCATTTTCGTTGACGACATCTTCATCAACTACTACAGAATCCCTCTTTTGCGTTTGCTTCATTTCTATAATTGCTGGTCAAGAAATCCGAAAGGGATGCCCTTGGGATTTTTTGACGGTTTCTGAACCTCATTTAAACCAACTTATAAACTAATCTAAAAACAGAATAGTTGAAGCAGCGAAAGTACAAATAAGTAATGGTCAAAAAAAGAGAATAACAGCTATTCAAAACTAAGCATAAAATTCAAGTAATCATACCACGTAAACGGTATGTCATTCATCCGTCATTTGAATTCAAAAGAGTCTATATCCGCGTTACTTTTTGATAGAATGGAGTCTAAAACAACGGAACATAAAAAAACAAGTAAACAACTATGGACATGCGTAAATTGGTACTCTTATTTGCCATTTTGGCTTTGGTTTTTAGCTTAAGTGCTCAAGTAAAGGAAGCCCCCATGAATATGGTTAAGGGTAAAGAAAATGCCTTCAGTATTTTACTCAAACAAACCAACAAAAAAGAGGTCGAAAAAGCTTGGACAAAATATATCAAGGAATTTGATGGAAAAACCAAGCGCAACAAAAAGACAGGCTTTATCTTTTCAGACAATGCCGAGATTGAAAAAATGAGTAGTAACACGGTAGATGTATACGCTACGATAACTCCTAGCGGTGCTGACACCGATCTAACCGTTTGGTTTGATTTAGGAGGTGCTTATTTAAGTTCTGAAATGCATGGAGATAAAGCGACCGTAGCAAAATCTATCCTTGATGAGTTTGCCTTGAGCGTTTCCAAAGCAGCGGTTGAAGAGGAGTTGAAAGAAGAGCAAAAAGCTTTGAAAAAATTAAATGCCGATCTTTCTGATTTGAAAAAAGATAAGGACGGCTTTGAAAGCGATATTGAAAAATACAAGAAAAAAATAGCCGAGGCAGAAGCTAATATCAAGCAAAACATTAAAGAACAAGGTGACAAAGAAGCCTCTATAAAGGAACAAGAGGAAGTTGTCGAAAAAGTAAAAGACAAATTAAAAAAATTGGATTAATTGACTCTACTCCGATTCCGCTTCGAGTCAAAAGAACTAGTGAGAAGAGACCAGAAGCAAAAGGACTGCCCCTGTGTTGGGACAGTCCTATTTTTATTGTCGGGAGGGCTTATCTTATCAAAGCTGTATCTCCACTAATTGTTTCGCTTGTTCCGTCAGCATAATTTACAATAATCGAATAAATATAAATGTCTTCTGGTGCCAAATCACCTCGGTAAATCCCATCCCATCCATTTTCAGGATTTTGATTCTCTGCAAAAACAAGTGCCCCCCAGCGATTGAAAACTTTAAAATCAAAACTAACGACATCCCCTCTGAATTGAGGGAATAAGGTATCATTTATACCATCCCCATTTGGAGTAAAAACATTAGCGATAAAACTTCTAGGTTCTACCACAATGATTGTAATCCTATCAACTTGCTTACATCCTTCTTCATCTGTTACTTCTACGGTGTAGCTTGTCGTTCTTTTGGGAGAGGCAACGGGATTTTGACAATCCGAGCAAGATAAATCGCTTTCTGGAGTCCATTTGTATCTTACATCTCTAGGGTTTTGATGCGTGGCCGTAATTATGATAGCATCTCCTGAGGTTATGGTGTCTTCTTCGGCTATGATTTCAACATTCCAAGCAGCTGGTTGAGTGATTTCAAAGGGGAATATCTCGATACACCCAGTAGCATCCCTCAGATAAAGTTCATGATTTCCTGCACTAATATCAGCAAATGTACTATCCTGTTGATAAGCTCCATTATCTATTGTAAAACTGTAAGGAGGAGTCCCTCCACTTGGGTTTGAAACCGTCAATGAGCCATCTCCAAAACTTCGGCAAGTTACATTGTCTGTACTAAATTGAACACTTAAATTCAGAGGATTTACTGAAACCGATACAATAGAATCACAGCCATCGGAAGCCCTGTAATCAAATGTGGTAGTCGTTCCTATCGTTAGTTGCATATTGTCAAAAACATACGGCACTTCTGGACAAGTTTCGACAGTAACTTCTGTAAAATAATCTTCGGATACCGAAACAACAAGAATGGAATCACACCCCTTATCATCCTGCAAAACAAATTCTTTGGTTTCCCCATTAAAAACAGTTTCTCCCATAAAAATAACGGGTTGACCATCACAAGCCACGAAAGGTATGGGGGTTCTTGGTGGTGACTTAGGCAATATATTTAAGGTTAAAATCGAATCACAACCTTGTGCTGTTTTGATAGTATATTCTCTAGTATCCCCAATAGATAAGATTTCGCCTTCATAGGTATAAGTCTCAGTTGGGCAGATAAAAACATCCACTTCTTCAAATTGCTTATCATCAAATACCAAAACCGTCATTTCATCAGAGGTACAATCACCCTGAGCACCATTAGAAACTGTCAAGGTGTAGGTGGTGGTCTCCCTTGGAGAAGCAATGGGGTTAGGACAATCTGTACAACTCAAACCCTCGGAAGGCGACCAAGAATAATTGAGCACTGAAGAGGTCTTTTCGCAGCCAATTGTAATGCTGCCACCATCACAGATGCATTGGTCTTCACCAGCACAAGCATAGGTAATACCAGCAGGCATAAAAAGTGCATTGAGAAAGAGTTGATCCATTAACACGATAGGTATAGTCAGGTTTTGGTCTGTGAAAGTTCCAGAACCGTGCCCTGCCATATAAAAGATATTTCCACCATCATTGACATCGTTCGTATCTGCAACTCTAAGAATATCTAAACCGTCTTGATTTTTAATCAAACTGTAAGAAGAAGGCTTATAGCCATTGACAGAAGAGAAATTACCCATTGTCCCCACAAGAGAGCCTGGGAGTTCTCCCGTCACTTGCAATAAGGGGTAATCATAACCACTATACGTATAAGATAAATTGTCGTTCCGTGTAGCGGTTATCCCTGCTAAACTCATCAGATTCGCTTGGTTTTCGAACGTGGCGACACTGATACATTGAGCGTAAAAATTCCCCCCGATATCCAAGAAATCTTTAATACTAGCGATGTAACTATCATTTTCTAATTCCTCCAAATGAGGCTGCGAGATGAAAGTGTAGCAGGAATAATTTTCAATAAAAACCTCACTAGTAATCGCCTCAAATGGAATATTCGCTCTATTTAAGACACGGATATGTTCTTCCTCGAACCCACCATCATTCAACACAGCAATTTTTGGTGCAAAATCTAAGGTATAGCGTATATCGATAGCTGTGTTTTCTTCTAATTGATAGACATTAACATCATTCCCAAACTCTGTGATAATATTTTGAATAAATCCCTCTTGTGAGAAAAAACCAGAAACACAGGACACTTCCTCAAAGTCATTTATTGTCAATATAAAAGCTCCAGAACGAAAATCTTCAATACTAATACCAGAAGTACTTGGATAAAGTCTACTTACTCTAGCCGTAAAGTCAATCTCATCTTTTTGCTTGCCTGACTTAATTGCCCATTTTAGAGGGAATCCTTCTTCCATCAAGCGAAAAACAAGACCGTAAGCACTTGTATTCACAACTTCGTCTCCCAGATCAGGTCGGATAATAGATTGCTTCTCCAGATCTAAAGGTATAATGTACGAACCCATAGGTATATTCTCTATATTAGGTGTTGGGCTGGGGGGAGCCTGTGCAGATATTTGCAAAACAAATAATACTGCTACTACTGATAGTACATACCTCATATATAAGAATTGATATTCACGTCAAAATAGAAAAGATTCCATTATAACGTTTATGGTGTTATAAAAACGATGAAACCACCAAAATTATAATGAATAAAAGCGCCACTTTACCAAAAGTAAGCCGCTTATTTGGATTTGTCCAGATAAAGACCTTATTTTTACGGCGTATTTATGAAAATAGCTTACACACATATTCATCATCATTTCACTCCTCTACTATCAGGTGGATTAGAATGATATTGAACATTGTCAAATAAGACCATTTTTCATAAACCATTGAAGCCCGCCTGAGTTTAACCATTCAAGCGGGCTTTTTCTTTGTCCAAAATCAACAATCAACGTAAAACGATACAATGCAAACCAAACTTAGGATCGCCATCCAAAAATCGGGTCGTTTAAATGAAGGCTCTATCCAATTACTCAAGGAATGTGGCGTCAAGATTTATAATGGTAAAAACCAACTCAAAGCAGAAGCCAAGAAATTTCCACTAGAAGTATTTTATTTGAGAAATGGAGATATTCCTAAATACTTAGAAGATGGCGTGGCGGATATTGCTATCCTAGGAGAAAATACGGTCATCGAGTCTCAGAAAAATGTTCAAGTTTTAAAAAAACTGGGTTTTTCTAAGTGCCGCCTATCCTTGGCAGTTCCAAAGGATGTCGAATACTCAGGTTTGGAGTATTTCAATGGGAAGAAGTTGGCAACTTCTTATCCCAATTCACTACAAACATTTCTTAAAGACAATAATATAAAGGCCGATATTCACCTGATTAAAGGTTCGGTGGAAATTGCTCCAAATATCGGTTTGGCAGATGGGATTTGCGATTTGGTCAGCTCTGGAAACACGCTTTTTATCAACAATTTGAAAGAAGTTCAAATTATGATGAAATCGGAGGCAGTGCTAGTGGCTAGTCCAAAGATTTCTGAGGAGGCACAGACCATTTTGGATAAGTTGATTTTCCGTATGAATGCGGTTATGAAGGGTAAGCAGAATAAATACATCCTGTTGAATGCACCAAATGATAAGGTACAAGCTATTGCGAATATCCTGCCAGGCATGAAGAGTCCAACGATTGTTCCTTTGGTAGAAGAGGGCTGGAGCTCACTACATTCTGTCATCACTGAAGATGATTTTTGGGAAATTATCGACCAGCTCAAAGTCGCAGGGGCACAGGGGATTTTGGTGACGCCGATTGAGAAAATGGTATTGTGAAAATTGGGGAAGAAATAGACTTAATTCTGAATGAAGAATTTTGAATTTTGAATGACTCAGAACTCTTGGAGTTACTAGATTTTAAAAACTCGTATACAAAATCATTTAGAATAATCGCTAATGAGGAAAGGAAGAATCGAGGAT
>JAHDBO010000157.1 GCA_020630355.1 Saprospiraceae bacterium | reverse complement strand
CGAAGTCTTCTTTTGAAGCTACTTCTACCTCGTTGACTTTTGGAAAATCCCTTATGACTTCACTGTAATTGATGAAATCGTCATTCCAAGAAAAGAGATTGCGATTCAATAAATCCGCTTTATTAAGCTTCATTTCTTCGGGCGTCATTAAACGGAAAGTGCCATTTTCCCCAAAGTCATCTGCAAATTTATCACAAGCATACTGATTAACATCAGAGTTCCCTGTAATCGCTATCAAATAACCGACATCCAATAAATCAAACTCATGTGATAAGTCATCATTGTAGATGTTTGCTTGTATGGCGTCAAGTCCTTCTGCTCGGGCACGGTCCACATTTCGCTGAGAGTTATCGACAAGTACCACACGACGGTTGTTAGCTTTCAAGTATTTGGCAATCAAGCGACCAATATCATTCGCACCGACAAACAGAATGCCATCCGATTTATCCAAAGTAACGCCTAGTAATCGAGCCACAGCCCTAGCAGTCGTCGCATTTAACAATACCGTTCCCATTACAATCATAAAGACCAATGGCGTAAGCATATCTCCACCTATTACCTCTTCTTCCATCAGGCGTAAACCAAACAATGAAGCGATACCAGCTGCAACAATCCCTCTGGGACCCACCCAAGAGATGAACATTTTTTCATTAAAAGAGAGTTCAGAATTTCTAGTACTTAACAAAACACCGAGAGGTCGGATTGCAAAAACAACTACTGCAAACAAGGTATAAGATTGCCAGTTGTTGATGAGTTGCAGTTGTGCTAAAGAAATATTTGCGGAAAGCAAAATGAATAAGATAGAGATTAAAAGAACACTCAAGGATTCCTTGAAATAAAGGATTTCTTTCAATTCTGGAACGTCTAAATTACCTAAGATGACCCCCATGACAACGACGGTCAAAAGCCCAGATTCGTGAATAAGTGTATCAGACATCACAAATATGAAAAGGACTAGTGCTAAGGTGAATACATTCAATAGATAATGAGGGACTAATTCTCTTTTTATCATCTGGTAAAGGCCATGCGCCGCAAAATAGCCAAAGGAAAAACCAATTGCCACTATCTTCAAAAACTGCCCTAGTGCATGAACGGTGAACTGTCCGCCACCTTCGCCCGATACGATAAATTCAAAAACCAGTACTGCGACCAAAGCTCCAATGGGGTCAATCAAGATGCCTTCCCATTTCAATACCGCTGCCACGTTTCGCTTCAGTGGAACATTCCTAAGAATAGGAGCGATAACCGTAGGGCCAGTCACAATGATTAGGCCAGCAAAAAGAAAGGATACCTGATAGCTCGTACCCAGAATAAAGTGCGCCGCCAACCCTCCCAGAACGAAAGTCACCAGAGAACCCACGGTAATCAGTCGGATAATAGCAGGACCGACCCCTTCCAACTCTTTTCGCTTCAAGGTAAGCCCACCTTCAAAAAGGATAATACCGATGGCAAGCGATACAAAGTAAAAAAGGCTTCTTCCTGGGAACAAACCGTGATTGGTTTCTGGATTGAATATCGGTTCAATCCATTTTTCCCCACCATTATATATGGCAGAGATAGGCCCAACCAATAAACCAATTAAAATCAAAGGTAGAATGGCGGGTACCCTAGTCCTCCAAGCAATGTACTGGGCAAAGATTCCTAGGATGATAATACTGGCTAATTCGAGCATAAGGTTTCGGTATTGTGTAATATTAGGACGCAAAGTTTTCTCAAAAGAAACAGAAAAACAAGTATATAAAACTAGACATTATTCTATTCCTGTTTAAGATAAGATTAGGAACTTACAAAGTATTAAATTTGAATAAAATCTATTGAATTTCAGTTTGCTTAGCGCAATGACTATTTTTGCGCGACCAAATATAATTATTTGAGATATCATATCATAAGAAATAGCTTTCATGAGTTTTCTTCAAGAAATAGAAAAACGCAGGACTTTCGGGATAATTAGTCACCCAGATGCAGGTAAAACAACTTTGACTGAAAAGTTGTTGCTTTTTGGTGGTGCTATCCAGACGGCTGGTGCCGTGAAATCCAATAAAATCAAGAAAAGTGCAACTTCGGATTTTATGGAGATCGAGCGGCAGAGGGGGATTTCTGTCGCCACTTCTGTGATGGGATTTGATTACAAAGGCGTCAAGATTAATATTTTGGATACACCCGGTCACAAAGATTTTGCTGAAGACACCTATAGGACGTTGACGGCAGTGGACAGCGTTATTGTCGTGATTGATGTAGCAAAAGGGGTGGAGGAGCAAACCGAAAATCTAGTCCGTGTTTGTAAAATGAGGAAAACGCCAGTCATTGTTTTTATCAATAAACTAGATAGGGAAGGAAAAGATGGCATCGACTTGTTAGATGAAGTGGAGCAAAAATTGGGGTTACGAGTATGTCCTTTGAGTTGGCCCATCGGAATGGGGCAGCGTTTCAAAGGGGTTTATAATATGTATGAGCAAAAGCTGTGCTTATTTCAGCCACACGGAAAACAAACGGAAGAAGATACGATAGTTTTTGAGGACTTGGAGGATGAAAATCTCGAAAATATCATTGGAAAAGCAGCAGCGGAAGAGTTGAGAGAAGAATCGGAAATGGTATCGGAGGTCTATCCAGAATTTGATGCCAAATTATATCAAAAGGGAGAATTGTCTCCAGTGTTTTTTGGTTCTGCCATCAATAATTTTGGTGTGAAAGAAATGCTGGATTGTTTTGTGCAGATTGCACCAAGTCCGATGCCTCGGTTTACCGAAGAGCGGCCAATAAATCCCAAAGAAGACAAATTCACAGGGTTCATATTCAAGATTCACGCTAATATGGACCCCAAACACCGAGATAGGATTGCATTCGTGCGGGTCTGTTCGGGAGAATTTAAAAGAAATACGAACTATCTACACGTTCGTAAAAACAAAAAAATAAAATTTTCCAACCCGACGACCTTTATGGCAGCCAAGAAGGAAGTCGTGGATGTTTCTTACCCAGGGGACATTGTTGGCTTATATGATTCTGGCAATTTCAAAATAGGGGATACCTTAACGGAAGGAGAGGTCTTGCACTTCAAAGGAATCCCTAGTTTTTCGCCCGAGCAGTTCCGAATCGTTCGCAATGCGGACCCACTCAAATCGAAACAATTATACAAAGGACTCGATCAGTTAATGGACGAAGGCGTCGCACAGATGTTTATTCGTTCTTGGGACAATACTAGGATTATCGGCACGGTTGGGGCACTACAGTTTGAGGTGATACAATACAGACTAGAGCATGAGTATGGTGCAAAATGTTCTTACGAACCACTTGCATTGAACAAAGCTTGTTGGATTAGTTGCGAAGACGAAGCCCAATATGAAGAATTCCTGAAGCGACGTAGGCGAGACATTGCTAAAGATAAAGACGGAAATATTGTCTTTCTGGCTGAATCTGCTTGGGTGCTGAAAATGGCGCAAGAAAGTTTTCCTAAAGTGAATTTTCATTTTACCTCCGAATATAAGGAATAAGTAAAAAACAAATATCCATTTTTGGTTCGTCTTTTTGAATGTTAGCTTCGTTGAATCCCGATAATTATCGGGACGCCGTAGCCTTGGCTATGCCTGTACAACGCCCAATCAATTGGTTTGTATTACTAAATTGAACTTAAAATAAGGAATTTGATTTGGAACTCAACTATTTTTTTTAAAATTATGTTGAATAAACTTAACACTTGGTTATTCTTGAATTTCCTTACATTTGTGGACTTTTTTGAAAGAGTAACCTTGGCCCCAGACCTTATGGAGCAATATTCGGCATGAAAATGGTCGTTTCAACCACTTCGATGTCGACTATAATTAAGCATGAATGAAGAAAATAGAACTAGATATAGTAGCCCTATCTCATAGCGTGACCCAATCACATAATTATGCCGTTGTACTGGGGGAAATGGAGGGAGTACGCCGTTTGCCTATAGTGATTGGAGGTGCAGAGGCGCAATCTATCGCTATCGCTATGGAAAGGATGACGCCAAATCGTCCACTTACTCATGACCTTCTAAAAAACACGATGCTCACTTTCAATGTTGAGCTTAAAGAAGTGGTCATAAATAACCTACATGAAGGCGTGTTTTATGCAAGATTGGTTTGTATAAAAGATGGTGACGAAGTAGAAGTAGATTCGAGAACTTCTGATGCGCTAGCTTTAGCGGTGCGTTTTGGTTGTCCTATTTTTACTTATGAATTCATCCTCGAAGCAGCAGGAGTTGTACTAGAGGAAGAAGATGAACAAGAGGAGCAAAAGCCTGCTAAGCGGAAAAGAAAGAAAAAAGGAAAGACGCCAATGACCGAGCGTTCAATCGAGGAATTGAATACAATGCTAGAAGAAGTATTGGCCAAAGAAGATTATGAAAAAGCGGCCAAGATTCGAGATGAGCTTAATCGAAGACAAGAAGAAAGTTAGAAGGATTTTAAATGGAAACATGAGTCATCCCGAATTTTAAAATTCAGGATGACTCATGTTTTTTTTATAAAAAAAGAGCAATTTTAATCTATCATTCATCAGAGCTTACTGTCCTTTAGAAATGATTCCCCTTCGCTCGTCAATCTCTTTTTTACGCTCTGCTTTGATTTTGGCAGCCACCTCTTTGACTTTTAAAGGTTCTTTTTTTAGATTTCTTACATAAGTAATAATCAAGAATTTGGATATGTCCTCAGGGTGAGAAATACCCACACTTTCTTTTACGAAATGAGATAATCTAGATCCTTCATAAAACCCCCAGTTGTAGGACATCCATCTACCAAAGCTGAAAAAAGTCTTCTTGACAACAAGCTCCTCGGGAGCGGAGCGAAGTTTTGCCCGAGACTTGGCACTGATTTTTTTATTTAATTCCACAAATGCCTCCGTCAAGTCCGCAGGGATATAAACTCCCTTGATCATTTCCTTCTTGATTCGGGCTTGATAGTTTTTTTCAAACTCAGCTACCGTTTTTGGCGGGTCTTGTGCAAAAACAGTTAGGCTCAACAATAATGCACCCAATAAAATGAAATACCTTTGCATCCTGATTTGGATTGTGTTTTGATTTTGAATAACTCTACTAGATTTTATTCTAAAATCAGATTTTAGTGATTAGTCTTTAGATATTAGATTGAAAATCATCTTTTTATACCCTACTCTTTTTACCAAAATCGAACATAGAATAATGACTACTATTAAACCGTAAA
>JAHDBO010000156.1 GCA_020630355.1 Saprospiraceae bacterium | reverse complement strand
ATTGGAGTAAGGTGACCATCAAGGATGGTTCTGACCCTTCTTTTGAAGGTGAAAATCCCAGCTACTGGCTACCCAATTTTGGTGTCGGTTTATACTATTATTCCAAATACCTTTATTTAGGTGTATCCAGCCCCCATTTGATTGAATATGATTTGACGGACCGCTCTGAGATGCCACTTTATGCAAAGCAGTTTAGGCATTACTATTTCACAGCAGGGGGTGCGATACCTTTGAATGGCGATGATTTGATTTTCAAGCCATCTATCCTTGTGAAAAATGTGGGTCTGTTCAGTTCCTTTAAACCAGAAGACAGTCCTTTTAACAATGTAGGTGCTCCTACTGAGTTTGATATAGATTTATCATTGCTGTTCTTTGAGCAATTTTGGATCGGAAGTTCTTTCCGCTCTGCCATAGAAGTGATAGACGACCAAAGTTCTTTTGATTCTGTTGATGTTTGGATGTCTTATTTTATGAAAAATGGACTAAGAATTGGCGCCGCTTATGATTATACGCTTACCAAACTTCAAGAACCAGCTCAAGGTTCTTTCGAGGTCATGCTGGGATACGAGTTTAACTATCAGAATTCT
This sequence comes from Saprospiraceae bacterium, assembly GCA_020630355.1. GTDB lineage: Bacteria > Bacteroidota > Bacteroidia > Chitinophagales > Saprospiraceae > JAHDBJ01. The sequence continues at coordinate 4,612 of JAHDBO010000156.1, read as the reverse complement.
AGAATTGTGACACCTCGTTATTTCTAATGAATAACACACTGTTAAACTCCATTCTTCTGCTATTGAAGAATGGAGTTTAATGTATTTTGGACACACACTACACCAGATTGTTTTTTACAATTATCAAGACTTTTGACCATCCTTTTAAATTTGGAACAATAGTTGATACATATATGTAAAAATACATATTATTTAAATTTTCATAAAGATGGGCTTGTAGATGGATGACTTTGGTTTGAAGGAATTGAATATCAACTTTCAGAAGTTTACCATCTTGACCATATTTACAATAAAAAACAAAGCAGATGAAAAAAGGAATCTTACTCGCATCGCTTTTTTGTCTTGTGGCCGTTGGGACTGTTTTGGGTCAGGCAAAATTGAAAAGAGCTAATAAGGCCTACCAAAACCTTGATTACATCGGGGCGATTGAACTGTATACCCAAGTTCTAGATAAGAGGGATGTTTCAGAGGCAAAAATTAAACTAGCCGATTGTTATAGAAAAATATCAAACACAGCAGAAGCAGAGTATTGGTATGGTCAAGTGGTGCGATTGCCAGAGGCAGAGCCAGTTCACTACCTATATTACGGTATGATGTTGCATACGAATGGTAAATGCGAATTGGCACAGGAGTGGTTTGATAAATATATCGCTGCTGTTCCTGATGATTTACGAGGACAATATCTTGCAAAAGCTTGTGACTATGAGGAAGAGCTCATGACAAAAAATGCAGGTATCTATGATGTACGTCACATGCCATTTAATACGGCCAAGGATGACTTTAGTCCAATGATGCACAAAAATGGAGTAGTTTTTACATCTGAATACTTAAAAGCTGGACCAGTGAAGCGAGAGCATACCTGGACAGGAGACCCTTTTACAGAGTTGTTCTTTGTAGAATCCAAAAAAGTAAATGAGGAGACAATGGAGCATGAGTACAAGAAGGCAGAGAAGTTTTCTAACAGAATCAACTCCAAGTACCACGATGCCACGGCTTTCTTCTCTGAAGGCGATAAGCAAATCTTCTTTACAAGAAACAACCTTTACAAAGGAAAAGTAGGGCGTGACGATGAGCGTACTGTCCGTTTGAAGATTTTCTACGCAGAAGGCGCTGATGGAGGTACTAGCTGGACGAATCTTCAAGGCGTACCTTTTAATAGTGACGAGTACTCCGTAGCACACCCCACCTTATCAAATGATGGCAGCAAGCTTTACTTTACTTCTGATATGCCAGGCGGATTCGGAGGAATGGATTTGTACGTGTCTGATTTTGAAAATGGAAGATGGGGGCCTCCTATCAACCTAGGGCCTAGCATCAACACAGAAGGCAACGAAATTTTCCCTTATTACAGCAAGGATAATAAATTGTACTTCGCTTCTGATGGGCATGTAGGACTTGGTGGTTTGGATATTTTCTTCATGACTGACAACGATGGTACTTGGGGAGAAATAAATAATGTTGGTTATCCAATCAACTCTATTTCGGATGATTTTGGAATCACTATAAATGAAGAAAACAGTTTTGGTTATTTCACATCCGATAGAGAAGGGGGAACAGGTGATGATGACATCTATAGCTTCTTCAAGCAAGCGGCACCCGTTCAGATTTATGTTTTTGATGAGGCTACTGGAGAACCAATCGAAGGTGCTAAAGTAACCAATGACTGTAACGATGCGACCCTAACAACGGATGCGAAAGGAATCGCAACAATCGAGATGAAGTTGAATCAATGTTGTCAGTTTACAGCAAATAAAGAACCTTACGAAGATAATAACAAAGAAGGCTGTACTAAAAATGTCAAGCCTGGAGAAAAAACAATCGTTGAGATACCACTCAAAAAACCAATCGAAGACTTGGTTTTTGACTTGAAAGGTAGAGTGCTGGATAAAACGACAGGAGAACCAATTGAAGGAGTTGAGGTGATGTTGACGAATGACTGCGAGGAAACATCCGAAACATTGGTCACTGATGCGACAGGTGGATTTGAGTTCATGTTGAAAGAAGATTGTTGTTATACGCTCAAGGGAACAAAACTTGGATTCTTGTCCTCTACGGTAGACAACCAATGTACTAGAGGCTTGACACAATCGACGACCTTACAGACGGACATTTATATGCAGAAATATGTTAGGGAGCCTGGCGATGTAGTCACAACGCCAACGAATCCTAGTACGACCACTACAAAGACGACTTCTACTTATACGCCACCATCTACTTATACCGAAACAACAAACACAACGACTTATTCTGGTCCTACGGTTAGTTATGCGGATAATGGAGCTGTTGGAGCGATTCCTTTCTTGTTGCATATCTATTATGATTTTGACCAGTCTTATATCCGTGACGATGCGGAGCCTGAGTTGAATAAGTTGTATCAAATATTGATTGATAACCCAGAACTAGTCGTTGAGATTGGTTCGCATACGGATTCTAGAGGTTCTTATCGTTACAATGATAGACTATCACAAAGAAGAGCGGAGGCAGTGGTCAGGTGGTTGAGAACCAAAGGAATCAGTAAGTCTCGATTGAAGCCCAAAGGCTATGGTGAGAACCAAAACGTCAACCAGTGTGCGAACAACGTACCTTGTAGCGAAGAGGAGCACCAATGGAACAGACGAACGGAGTTCCGTGTAGTTGGTTATTACACAGCAGAAGGACAATACAAGGAAATTGACTCTACTAGACCTTCAGATGTTCGTGTAGACCCATGTCAAGGATGTCCTTTCTAGAAAAAAATAGACTTATATTTAAAGAAAAGAGCGTGTGTGGAAAACCGCCGAGACCGTAAGGTCGAGGCGGTTTTTGTTTTTACAGGATGTCTAGTACTTGTTCTGGAGGTCTTCCCAATGCTGCCTTATTGCCATTGATGACAATAGGTCGCTCGATGAGTTTGGGATTGGCGACCATCGCTGCTATCCATTCTTTCTCGCTGAGTTGTTTGCCTTTAAATTGTTCTTTGAAAATGGCTTCCCCCTTTCGAAGCAGCTTTTCTGCTGGGATACCTAGCTTTTGCAGGACCGCTGTCAGTTCCTCCTCATCTGGTGTGTCCTGCAAATAAAGGATGATTTCAGGGTCGATTCCTTTCTCCTTTAGTAATTGAAGGGTCTCTCGGCTTTTTCTACAACGGGGATTATGATAGATTTTCATGTAAATATATTTAAGGCTTAATTATAAACACTCCTTCAGAAGGGAAAGAGCATAGCGGCAAATATCTAAATAAAATGTGAAAGTCACTTTTGAACATCTTAAAATGAAATATGGTGAAAGAAATTTATTGTGTCTTGTAAAGTGTTGATAATTAGTTTTTTATTAGACATGGGAGGCTGGATTTAGTTTTATATATAGTTGTTACGGCTGTTAATAAAAAGTTATTAACCAAAAAGAGAAGTAACATAAGTGTTTTTCAAGCGATTTATATATAAGATGCTAGTCATAAATAACTTGACGGTTTCTAAACACGCTCGGTTAACTTTTGAAAATTGAAGTACCATGAACACCAAACTCCAAAACATCATCGAATCAACGCAAGTACTAAGAGCAGATATTATTAACCACCCTCTTAATAGTAATATTGTGACTATGGAGCACCTTAGGAGCTTCATGGAGCATCATATTTTTGCGGTTTGGGATTACATGAGTCTACTAAAGTCGCTTCAGAAAGAATTGACTTGTACCACCTTGCCTTGGTGTCCGACTGTTAATACGAAACTTTGTCGCATCGTCAACGAATTGGTAATGGATGCGGAGTCCACGATCAATTTGGAGGGAGAGGCGCAGAGTCAATTTGATATTTACAGAGATTGCATGAAATCGGTGGGTGCTCGAACAGAAGGCATAGACCAATTGATTGAAAAAGTACGCCGAGGCGAGTCTTTAGTTAAAGCATTGATGACAACTGGGAATTTGGCCCCTTCTGCGGCATTGTTTGTGCTAGACACTTTTAATATAATAGACAAGAGCAAAGCCCATGAAATAGCAGCCGTTTTTGCTTTTGGAAGAGAAGCTTTATTGCCAGAGTTGTTCTTGAAAATGGTACATAACTTGAAAGACGAGTTCCCTGAGTTGGGGGCTTATCAAGTTTATATGGAACAATACCTGAAAGTACATAATAAGCAAAATCTTGAGCATGCTTATGAAATGCTAGAAGTGCTATGCGGGAATGATGCCATCAAATGGGTAGAAGCCGAAGCCGCTGCCAAAAAGGCATTGGAATCTCGCTTGAATTTCTGGAATGCCATCGAGATCAACATGAATATCGCAGCTTTAGCTGTAGTCTAAATAAAATACATTTTTTTCATAGTGAGTGTGCATTGTGGATTGCACAGAGAGCACTTCAAAATGATGGAGTGCTCTTTTTATGTTAGTTCATTAACAGGATTTTTGATACGCTGATAGGCACTTTTGACCCAGTATGCCCAGATGACTACTAAGGCAGGATAGAAGAACAAAACAAATTTATTATAATAAACTGCTTCGTCAAAATCTAGATGATGCAGGTGCATGATAGCTCTGGTAATGCCACAACCAAAGCATTCGATACCAAAAATAAACATCGAGGGACAGATACTTGTGCCCTCATCAAAATAACCTGCTGGTAAAAGCCAGAGGACAA
>JAHDBO010000155.1 GCA_020630355.1 Saprospiraceae bacterium | reverse complement strand
TAGCTACATGTGCATTTCCAAAAATATGGTCTAGATGGCAATGTGTATTGATTAAACGAACAGGGTTCAGCCCTTCATTTTCAATAAAATCATCTAGGGTTTTGCACTCGCCCGCATCATAACAGCCTGGGTCAATGATGATACACTCTTTTGTCTCATCATATATGATATAAGTATTTTCCTGAAAAGGACTAAACACAAAATGTTTTACAGTTGCCATCGCTGAATCGATTTTGCACAAAGGTAATTTAGTTGAAACAATAAAACCCGAAAGTTTGATTAAAAGTCAACGCACTAATTCAGAACGGATATGTCATTTTCTTGATAATTCGATTGAAATATCAGATATTCAATAATTAAGCACCAATTCTACAAACCTAAAGCGCAAATAATCACGTTATTGTAATATCCAATTAGTCAAAAATAGATTTTACGTTCTAAAAGCACCTGTTGGCCATTCTTAAATCATCCAATTATTTCCATGATAAGATTACTACCCTTTTTCTTATTGATGCTAATCTGCACTTCTAGCCTATTCGCTCAAAACACGCAGACTACCTTTGGCAAAAACAGGGTGCAGTATCATGAGTTTGAGTGGAAGCAATATGAAAGCAGAAATTTTGTCACTTATTGGTATGGAGATAATCGCAACTTAGCTCAGTCCGTTGTACAAATGGCAGAAATGGATTTTGAAGAAATTCAAAACCTCCTAGAGCATCGCATCAATCGAAAAATAGAACTCCTAGTTTTCACCGACTTAACCGATATTAAACAAAGTAATATCGGAATGGAGGAGACCTTCAACAATACGGGCGGGCGTACCAAAATCGTTGAAAATAAAGTATTCGTATATTTTGATGGCAATCATCGAAACCTACTTCGTCAAGTGAGGGAGGGTATCGCTGCCGTATACCTCAACACGATGCTTTTTGGCACCAATCTCCAAGAAATTGTTCAGAATGCGGTATTGCTCAACCTACCTAATTGGTTTACAAGTGGTTTGATTGAGTTTGTAGGAGAAGAATGGAACACCACCCTCGACAATCAATTGAGGGACATTATCAAATCCAACAAATACAAAGATTTCAACTCTTTTGCTAGAGAAGAGCCTCTGCTTGCAGGACATTCCATGTGGTATTTTGTGGCACAAAACTATGGCAAATCAACCGTCTCTAACTTATTGTACTTAACACGTATCAACCGTAATGTAGAAAGCGGCTATTTGTATGTGCTCGGTACTTCTTATGAACAGGCACTGGAAGACTGGCGCAAATTTTTCATCAAACGCTATAAGAAGGAACTACGTACCGCTACCATACCGAAAAAGAAAAGATTACTACCTATAAAAAACAAACGTAAGCTACCGCTCACACAGCTCAAAATTAGTCCTGACGGAAAACGGGTGGCCTATGTCACCAATGAGATTGGTCGGTATAAAGTCTATATTCAAGAGGTAAAAACAGGGAAGCGCCAGCTTATTTTCAAAGGAAGTTTCCGCAACCCATTTCAAGAAACAGACTACGTTTACCCTTTGCTCTCTTGGTCGCCCAACAACAGCGACCTAGCGATTATCTATGAGAAGAAAGACATCATTAAATCGAGAATCTATAGCACATCGGGCGAAGACCCAATTGACGATGTAATGCCCTCAAGATACCAACGTATCCTAAATATAGACTACATCAACACCAATGAACTACTGCTCACAGCAATGGTCGGCGGTTATTCCGATATTTTCATTTACAAACTCAATACTAGGCAAAGCCAGCGCATCACCAATGATTTTTATGATGACCTAGGGGCGGTTTATTTCCCTTATGAGAATAAAAAAGGAATCCTATTCGCTTCCAATCGACCTGATGTTTCTATGGCTGCCGCCAAAATAGATACCATTTTACCGCTGGGCAATTTTGATATTTTTTATTTCAATTTTGAAAATGGAAATAAGGAAGCTGTTCGAGTGACGGATACTCCGCTCGGCAACGAACGCAATCCAATCATGCTTGACTCTTTGCATTTTGCTTTTGTCAGCGATGAAACGGGCATTTATAATCAATATACCAGCTATCTTGAAGATTACATTGCCTATTACGAAAAGCAAATATTCTTGACGGATGGTTCTGACATCATTATTAATCGGGATTCTACACTGAATATTGATGAAAAGCTTATTGATTCTGTTAATGTATATCCTGTTTATAAAAAAAGAGCCATTAACGGTGCTTCTACCAATTACAAGCGCAATATTCAACTATTGACGAGCAGTCCTCGTTCCAATCGAATCGCTCGGCTTTATCATGAGGATGGCCTACCAAAAATATATTTTGATACCATTCAAATCAGGCAGGATATTGCACCGCTGCATACTTCCTTGATGCAGCAAAAAATGCGACTTCTAACCAATCAAATCAAAAAGAAAAAACTAACAGAAGATAATAAAAAAGCGACTTCCATAAAGCCTCCTGCCAAAGAAGTCCCAAAAGAAAAAAACACGATTTCGATTAACCCCAATTATTTTCAAACGGATTTCCCTTATGAGGACGAACTAGAAACACCTGAGGTTATCGCTGTAGAAGAGCAAAAGAAAAATGAGGTATTAAGTGAACGTCCGCCGACTATTCGAAAATTAGCGCCCAAACCTCAGCTCGAAACCCAAGTTTCTTCGCTGCGTTTCCGAACGTCTAGAATAACCCCTTATCGCCTAAAATTCCGTACCAATTCTATCACCACGCAGGTAGACAACAACCCACTGTTTGGAGGGTTGGACAGTTACTCGGGCGATAGATTGATTAATGGAGGGCAACCACAAGCGTTTAACTACAGGCCTCCTGGTATTCTGTTCAAAGGTAGCATTCAGGATTTATTTGAAGATTATGAATTAGAAGCTGGCCTGCGATTGCCCACCACCTTCAACGGAATGGAGTATTTCATCCAGTTCAAAGACAATAAAAAACAACTAGACAAGTACTATGCCTACTATCGTAGAACACAATCTAGAAATATCAACGAACCCTATAATCCGAACAACCCCCTTTTCCAAATCCCTAATCCACTGAACCCGAATTTACCCCTCAATCCAAATAATTTCACACCATACAGGGTAAGAGCAGTGACGGATCTGGCACTGGTAGAATTACGCTATCCCTTGGATATTTTTACGTCTATCAGAGGGACTTTCACTTTTAGAAACGATAAATCTGGTTTCCGGGCGACAGATGCTATTTCGCTCTATCAACCTAATGAAAATGTACAAAGGGTTGGACTAAAACTGGAGTATGTTTTTGACAACACCTTAGACGTTGCGACCAATATCAAAAATGGTACTCGATACAAGGCCTACGCAGAAGTTGTAAAATCTTTCCAAGTACAGCTACTGGATGAATTTCAGTGGAACTTCAATAAAGGGGTCCTTGCACTTCTCGGTTTCGATGCTAGACATTACCAACGCTTAGGAAAACATTCTGTATTAGCAGGTCGTTTGGCAGGAGCTACTTCTTTCGGTTCGGAAAAAATTCTATTTTTCATGGGAGGTGTGGACAACTGGCTTTTCCCTAGTGCCAATGACAATATCCCAACACCCGTTTCGGGTGATTTCGCCTTTCAAACGCTTGCCGCCAATATGCGTGGTTTCCAAAACAACATCCGCAATGGCAACTCCTTTATCCTAGGAAATGTAGAGCTGCGTGTACCCGTATTCAAATACCTATATAAGCGTCCTATTCGTTCCAGTTTTTTGCGGGACTTCCAACTTATTGGATTCTTTGATATCGGTACCGCTTGGGAAGGCAACACCCCTTACCGAAGTGACAACCCTCTGAACACCGTTTTGATTGGTTCTTCTGACATTATACAGGTAGAAGTCAACTATTTTAGAGACCCCATCGTAATGAGTTACGGTACTGGACTACGGACAACCCTTTTTGGTTATTTTATCCGAATCGACTACGGCTGGGGTATAGAAACCCGAATCAGGCAGAAACCAAGGTGGCATTTTTCACTAGGAACGGATTTTTAAGTTTCATCCATTGAAAAAACTCTACATAGAAACTGAAAGGCTCATTATTCAAAATCTGAAACAAGAGGATTTAGAGCCTTTCCATGCCTACCGTTCTGTAGCAGAAAACTGCCAATTCCAAGGCTATGCTCCTATGAATTTGAAAGAGGCTCTAATCTTCATCAAAGGACAAGAACATAAAATCTTTGGACAAGCAGGCGAATGGGTACAATATGCTATTATTTCAAAACGACTAGGGCATTTGATTGGCGATTGTGCCGTCAGGTTAAAAAAACCTGACCCACGCATTGCCGAAATCGGTATCTCTATTTCTCATCTTCATCAGAAACAGGGTTTTGCAAAGGAAGCGATGCTTGGGATTATGACTTTTTTATTTGAAAAAATACAAGTACATCGAATTGTAGAAACAGTAGACGACCGTAATACCGCTTCCTACCGCTTGATGAAGTCACTTGGTTTTCGACAAGAAGGGCATTTTATTGAAAATGCCATCTTCAAGGGCAAATGGGGTAGTGTGTATCAATTTGCCATGCTGAAACGAGAATGGGAAGGCTTAAAACCTGAATAGTATGTCAACACCTATCACCGACCTCAAAATCTTAGTCCAATCCATGCGCCCCCAATTGCAAAAGGGACAATATGTATTCGTCACCCTAGAAAACGTTGACCATATTTCTAGGAAAGACACTCTAGCAGAATTCAAGGAAAAGGAAGGCATTACCCTTGTTCTAGAGAAATCAAAAGCAGATGAATATGGTCTGGAATATGATTTTGTAGCGGCATGGATAAGCCTTCAAGTTCATTCCGCACTAGAGGCAGTTGGGCTGACAGCTGCATTTTCCAATGCTTTGACGCAACACAATATCTCTTGTAATGTTATAGCTGCATATCATCACGACCATATCTTCGTGGATATAAAAGATGCCGCTAAAGCCATCGAAGTCCTAGAAGATTTGAGCAAGCAATCCTAATAGATTTTAGTAATTAGTAGTTAGATTCTAGAATTAAAATCCACCTTTTTATAGCTTTCTTTTTTTCTAATAACGAACATAACATCTAACAAGAATGACGCTTAATTTCACCGCTTTTGGAGGGATTACGCTTTTCTTATTAGTTGTTCACTAGTTTGCTCATTTGGTGGCTTAAGTACTCGGCCAAAAATAATCCAATAGTCCTGAATGGAATCTTTTAGATTT
>JAHDBO010000154.1 GCA_020630355.1 Saprospiraceae bacterium | reverse complement strand
ATCTAAAATATCCTCATTCATACTCTATCTTTATTTATGTCCGAGTACTTAATTTTCCACTAAAACCCTCAAACCATGACCATATTCGACCCACATATTCATCTTTGGAATCCTAGGACAACACCTAGGGAAGCAACGCCTTTAGTTAAGCTATTGGGCTGGTCGCCTTGGCTCTTGGATAAGGCAACACGTACCTTGATGCCGAAGCCCATTGTCGATTTTGTAGGTAAAGCAGATTATGTGTTGTCGAATCATTTGCCCGATATTTTTCACCGGGATACGGGTAAGTACGAGGTAGAAGGTTATGTGCACATCCAAGCAGGTTGGCAGGTCAAAAAGCCGATAGAAGCAGCAGGGGAGACGGCTTGGTTGGAGACTTTGAATCCGAAACCAGATGGGATTGTTGGCTATGTGAATTTGAGTGACGAAGAAAATATAGAAGCGGTTATCCAAGCACATCGGGAAGCGAGTCCTCGCTTTAAGGGCGTTCGGGATATGGTGGCTTGTCATCCGAGTAAGGGGGTTCATAACTGGCACGAGAACCCGAATGTGATGAATACGGAAGCCTTCAGAAAAGGCTATGCGAAGCTAGGGGAGGAGCAACTCACTTACGACTGTTTTTTGTATGCTAATCAATTGAAAGATTTAGCAAAGTTGGCTAGGGAGATTCCTGCTACAAATGTTGTTCTCGACCATGTCGGTTCGCCAGTTGGTTTGCTAGGAGCACACGGTGGTGTAGGGGCGTGCGCAGCCGAGCGAGAACGTATTCAAAAAGAGTGGTACGAAGGCTTACAAGCGGTAGCAGAAGTACCTCATGTTCGACTTAAGTTGAGCGGCTTGTTTATGCCGATTGTGGGTTTTGATTTTCACTTGCGTGAACAAGCACCGAGTTTGCAAGAAGTGGTGGATGGCATCGCGGCACATATTGAATTTGCAATAAAGGCCTTCGGCGTGGAACGCTGTATGTTCGCTTCTAATTTTCCGATGGACAAGGTGTCGCTTTCTTATGAAAGCTTGTATGATGCTTATTTTAAAATAGTGGAAAATTATAAGGAAGAGGATAAAGAACGATTGTTTAGAACGAACGCTAAGGCGTTTTATGGACTAGGATAAATAGTCCATCGTTTTAACGATATGCGTAGTAAAAACGGTTAAAACCGTTGCAGAGCTGTTGGTTGTTTCTATTCCCACCGTTAAAACGGTAGGCTAGTTGAATTTTTTGTAAAGGATTTTACACTACTTATGTATTAGAAGACAGAAAAGAGCTTGCCTGCGAATTTTATGGTAAAGCCAAGCAATTTCCCGATTAAATTCAAAATAAATATATACATAAAGATTTTCAATGCCCGTGCAATGCCACATAGGGCGTCCTCTTTTCTTGCGTTTTACGCCACTTGAATTAATTGGAGTCAGCAGTTTCCAATGTAAAGTGTACACGTGTTAGGGTTTAAGTTTTAAATTTTGAAAGACTTCCATAAAACACTGAAAATCAAACCCTATTTCATGGAAAATCACTTTAATTTTTTACTTGTAATCATAAAAAAAATACGTGTGTGTCTTATAGTAGAAATTGCTGATTTTTTAGTTCCTCAGAACCACGAAGTATTGATTCTCAAAATCAAATAAATTTTAGACAAGCTCTTACTAAAATCTATCCAATACCTGATATTCCTTCCTACCTTAGCTGCTTAAAGAATGATATTTTTAAAATGCTCCTTTCCCATTTAAACAAAAATAAAATTGAGGCTGGCTGCGACGAGGCAGGTAGAGGCTGTCTGGCAGGTGCGGTTTATGCTGCAGCAGTTATTTTGCCGAAAGGCTATCAAAACAAAACCCTCAACGACTCCAAACAACTGAACGAAAGCCAACGGGATGCACTGCGCCTCCAAATCGAATCGGACGCGCTAGCCTGGGCGGTGGGCATTGTTTCTCCAAAAGAAATAGATGAAATCAATATTTTGAACGCTTCTTTCTTGGCCATGCACCGAGCCATAGACCAGCTCAAGATACGTCCTGAATCCTTGCTCATTGATGGCAATCGTTTCAAGAAATACAAAGCGATTCCGCACGACTGCATCATTAAAGGCGATGGGAAATATTTATCTATTGCCGCCGCTTCAATCTTAGCCAAGACCCATCGGGACGAGTACATGAAAAAACTCTCCCAAGACCATCCTCAATACGCTTGGCAAAGCAACAAAGGCTATCCAACCAAAGCTCATCGGGCTGCCATCCTAGCACACGGTGCGACGGATTATCATCGAAAGTCTTTCCGCCTGCTTCCCCGGGCTGAACAAGGAAGTTTGTTTTAACAACAATGTTTCAATGTAACTACATGGACCCCTAAAGACCAATAGCCAAGGACCAAAATCTGTCAAATCTCAACCTTTACGGGCTTCATTTTGTTTTCCTTTTGCAAATTCTTCTAGAAAAACCAAACAGCTCATGGGCAAATCATTTGGATTAGGCACTTACTTCGGTATTCCAGTCAAAATTCACTGGACATTCCTATTCTTGCTTCCTTTTGTACTCTATACGGGTGTATCTGAAGGCGCTGGCTGGGAAGGCACCCTTTTCATGGGTGTCTTTGTATTGATGTTATTTCTCTGCGTCACCTTGCACGAGTATGGTCATGCCCTGATGGCTCGGCGATATGGGGTCGAAACCAGAGACATCATCCTCTCGCCCATAGGCGGTATCGCACGGCTCAACAGTATGCCAGAGAAGCCTATACAAGAATTTATGATTGCTATTGCTGGTCCACTTGTCAATGTCGTTATTGCTACAATAATGGGGATATTCTTCTTTATACTATCTCCTGAGTTCTTATGGGATTTAGTGACCAATCTACCAAGTGTTCTAGGCTTTGCAGAAACTGATATTCCTGCGGATAATATAGAAGAAACACAGGCCACGACTTATGGCGTCATGGCAATGCTAGTTGGTGTTTTTGCGGTCAATGTGATGCTCGTACTTTTCAATCTAATCCCTGCGTTCCCCATGGATGGCGGACGTATTTTTCGCTCCCTCTTGGCCATGTGGGTCGGGCGATTACAAGCCACCAAAATTGCTTCTTACATCGGTCGGGGTATGGCCGTTCTTTTCATTGGCTTTGCGATAATTAATGGGCATTTGACGCTGGGTTTTATCGGTTTGTTCATCTACTTCATGGCTAGCCAAGAATACCGAATGCTCAAAATGGAGAACTTGTTGGATGAGCGAAAAATAGCGGATATCATGCGCACTAATTTTCAAACACTCCACTTCAATGACAGTATAAGCCATGCGCACAATCAAGTCCAAAATAGTCAGGATTCTAGTTTCTTCGTCGTCAATGACGCCAATCAAGTGATAGGCGTACTGCCCCTACAAAAATTGCAAGGTGCCATGCAAAAACAGGCTTATTTTGAAACCGTTTACGACTTCATGATGCCGCATCAAGGCGTGATTTATGCTTACGAACCGCTCCGAAAAATATACGCTTATCTGTTACAGAATCATCGGGCGGTCTTCCCTGTTTATGATAACATTTCCATCGTAGGCGTAGTCGATGTGGAAAGCCTCAACCAGTTTATCAGGAAAAATCGGTGATTTGTAAATTAGGTTTAAGAGCTTGTGTAAAATCCGGATAGATAGCCTACCGTTTTAAGGGGGCATTAGGTGAAAAGGAGGAATCGTTTTAACGATTTTGGTGGTAAAACGGTTGAAACCGTTGAGAGGATGATGGTTGTTCTATTTTTCCTACCGTTGAAATGGTAGGCTGGTTAAAACGGTAGGATACTTGGTATTAGTCTAGAGGCTATTTGCAATATTCTAAGAAGTAATCTAAATAAAATAGATATTGTTCTGTTTTCGACTTTATTAACAATGGTCGAGTTGTAAAATAATGATTATCAATCTAATATCTAAAGGCTAACTATTCAAATCTAATTATTGAATAGAAAGAAAGCAATCATCCGCTTTCCAAGTATTCTTATAAAGAGGCGCTTTTTGGTAGTAGCGCTCTAGAAGTGCTGCTTGCTCCACGTCTTGGATTTGTACATCCTTAGCAGGGATATAGCCAGTTCTGCCCGATTCGGTTTTGACTTGGAAAAAGTTTTGGATGGACTTTTGACCGTTTGCCTTGTCGTAAATTTCTATATGTCTAACGAGCCACAATTCTTCATTGGGGCCGATGCTTTCCGATGAAACGCGCGCTGTGTTGGGCTGTGCCAGTAGGTAGCCAGTGGATGCTTTTATTTTCCCGTAAAGGGCACTGATACTTTTATTGTAAATAGGTTTAAATTTTTTCTGTTGAGCATCCCAAACTAGAGAATAAGTCACATACTCCAAGCAGCGAGACAAACTCGTGTTTCCCTCCTGGGGAATATCGTCCAAATTGGAGCGGTTACATTTTATATAATCGACATAAGCGACCCGAATCAAATCTTCTTCTACTTGAATGTTCTTGAACAAGGCAGGCGAAGCCATGTTAATATCATAATTCAAAGTCATGCGCTCTTCAAATATTTTGACTAGCGTACCAGCTTGAAGAGAATATATTTCCAGGACTCTATCTTCTAAATCGCTTCCTGTGGATAGGATTGATTTCTGAACAACAAACTCAGGGACGCCATCCCCTGTCAAATCCTTCATCTTGAGTTGTTTCAGCTTGGATTCGCCCATGGCACTAGCTCCAGAACACTTGAGGTGTACAGAACGGCCCATGTTATTGGTAATGACTAAATAAAACTCATTATAAATTGGGTTGAGATAGTCTTTCTGGTGAAAATTGTCCCTGCCATTGATAGAAGCCACCCAAAGCAGAGCGTTCTCAAAACCATTATTTAGTACAACCTTTTTCTGATGGAAAGATTTCAACTTAGGATTCAAATCGTTTGAATCAGAGTGTACGGCAAGACCATCTCCATAAACCCAGCCTTCCCGATTATCAGAACGGGACTTGACCTTGAACCATTTGAATTTTTGATTTTGGTCGGCATCCTCATGTTCTAAAACAGAGACATCAACAATGTCAAATAAAGCACCTTCGTCATAACGGATGTTGGAGTGTTTGAAAAAACTGCTATCTGGGTACAGAACGACCTGATTCAATGCCGTAGCGGATTGCGCTCCGATATTGAAATCGTCTGCTCGTAGATGGCTGACCATCAAGACCAAAATACAGATACAGTTTATTATACGTGCCAACATATATGAATTTATAGCAATTA
>JAHDBO010000153.1 GCA_020630355.1 Saprospiraceae bacterium | reverse complement strand
AATGAATTATTACGCATACCACGTCAAGACAGAAGAAGGGCTAAGGGATATTCTCCTAGCCCATTTTTCTGTACATCCATTCGATACTTTTGAAGAGAATGAGGAGGGCTTTGTTGCTTATCTTCCAGAAAAAGAAAAAGGAGATGAACTAGACGACACACTGGAAGCATTGAAAACTCTATTTCAATTTGAGTATGAAGCGACCTTTATTCCATATAAAAACTGGAACGCAGAGTGGGAAGCCAATTTTCAGCCTATTCTGGTTGATGATTTCTGTGGGATTAGAGCTTCTTTTCACGAGCCGCTTGATGTGCGCCACGAAATCATCATCGACCCTGAGATGGCATTTGGTACAGGTCATCACGAGACCACCTACATGATGACTCAGATGATGCGAGATTTGCATTTTCATCAAAAAAAAGTACTCGATTACGGCACTGGAACGGGGATTCTGGCCATACTTGCAGAGATGCTTGGTGCTGACTACATCGACGCTGTCGACATAGAAGAACCCGCTTACCACAATACCATTCAAAACGCACAAATTAATAATTGCCATAAAATCAAAGCCATCCACGGGGTGCTAGAAGACGTACCGCAAGGTATTTATGACATCATACTCGCTAATATCAATCGCAATGTCATTTTGGCTTCATTGGAAGATTTGTACCAAAAACTACCTCCAAATGGAATGTTGATGGTTTCAGGATTCTTGCTACAAGATGAAAACCTTTTGCTCGAACAAAGTGAAGCAAAAGGTTTTCGACTGACCAAAAGACTCAATAGAGGCAAGTGGCTATGTATGCTTTTAGAAAAATAGAGATTTCAGTAATTAGTCATTTGATATTAGCCTAGAGCTATTTGTCGAAATCGAAAATAGAGTAATGCCTAATAAACCATAAAAAACCCAATGATAGTCCTTGGGGATTTTTAGGACCTACTACCCAATTTCTAAAATTTTGATTTCTACTCGTTGATTTTTTTTACGCCCCTCCCTCGTCTTATTGGAGGCTATTGGACTGCGCTTTCCGTAGCCTTTGTAGGAGATTCGACGTTTTGGAATTCCTTTCTGAACCAAATAATCATAAACGGCTTTGGCCCGTTTGGACGATAATTTATCGCAAAAAGCATGCGTCTTCGGATTGCTATTCGTATGACCTCCTACTTCGATGACCACCGTCCCATTCTCATTCAGAAAATCATACACCTCATCCAAAATTGGGTAGTTTTGACGAGTGATATTAAAAGAATCCGCCTTGAAATAGAGTTTATCTAATCGAATAGTTTGCCCTTTTTTTAATCCATTACTGTTTAATCCTGCTATTTTTTTAGGTCGTTTCGTTGGGCTGGTCTTCGGTAAGGGAGTCGATTTAGTTTCCGCTATTGGATTATTTGCCTTAGTTTTTGGTTCTGTAGCCGCCGCTTTAGGTTCTTTTTTGGGGATTGGCGTAGCCTTAGGCCTATTGTTCTTCGGTCTTTCATTGACTCTCTTTGGCGGTGTATCCTCCTTTTTTTCGTTCATAGCGATAAGCGGCTGCTCATTGCCACAATCGATAGGTACGATAGCAGAAGCATTATCGACGAGTAAGTTACCATTGTAGGGAAATAGCGTTGGTGTTTTATAAAAGGCTTCTAATATGATATATTTATAAGAATTTGTTGGTTCAAATTTAAAATCATATTGCTTCCAATCCGTATTTGAAACCCTAGAACTTTCTCCAAGCAATTCTGCCTTGTCGCAATAAGTATTTCCTCCCCATATTCGTAGTACGATAGGCGTTTTGAAAGGTCTCAAAGGCATATCCGCATCAGCTATCCCATTCTTTTTGACCTGGCTTTTGTAATTTAATGAACGAGCCAACTGTATGCTAAAACTATAACAAGAACCCCCTTTGATAGGTGCCATTAAACGCTGTGCAACGCTCTCGTTCGTATCATTTTCTCGAGCGACCATACCTAGGTAAGTATAACCGTCTTGAGCGGGCTTTGATACGCCAAAATATAACTCTAGCGGGTTGGAGCTCGGTTGTACATCAGGAGCGCTTTCACGAGGAAAAAAAACAGCACCACAATCTATCCAGCCCGTTGGCTCACTTGCAGCTTTCGGAAAATCTTCAAAAGAAGGGTTTTTCAATACAATAGGCTGTGCGTCTTGTCCTAGCAAGACGCCAAAACAACCTACCAATATCACCGACAAGATATAACGGGAACGACCAAACATATTTCCTTGAATTGTTTTTATTTTAAACGGACTTCTTGATGGATTTGTGCGAAAATATACTATCGAATTTAAGGGAATTGACATAAAAAGTAAAGGTTTAAGCTTTCCTTAACAGAAAACCTAAACCTTTCAAATACATTTTCTTAACTCGAATGAGAGGAGTATGCGCTCCTCCTCATGTAAGAGTGGATCTACTTAAACGCATTGATACCCGTAACATCCATTCCTGTAATCAACAGATGTATGTCATGCGTTCCTTCGTAAGTCAATACGGTTTCGAGGTTCATCATGTGCCTCATACAAGGGTACTCGTTCGTAATCCCCATGCCACCATGAATCTGACGGGCTTCCCGAGCGATTTCCAATGCCATGTGTACATTATTTCGCTTCGCCATCGAAATCTGTGCAGGCGTTGCCTTTCCTTTATTCGCCAATGTCCCCAATCTCCAAGCCAACAATTGCGCTTTGGTGATTTCGGTAATCATCTCCGCCAACTTTTTCTGTGTCAACTGGAATCCAGCCAAAGGCTTACCAAACTGCTCTCTTTCCAAAGAATATCTCAAAGCAGAATCATAGCAATCCAAAGCGGCACCAATTGCGCCCCATGCGATACCGTACCTCGCTTTGGACAAACAAGACAAAGGTCCTTTCAAGCCCATGACATCAGGCAATAGGTTCTCTGCTGGTATACGAACATCCTCGAACACCAACTCCCCTGTAATAGAAGCCCGCAAAGACCATTTGCCCTTAATCTCTGGTGTCGTAAAGCCTTCCATCCCACGCTCTACAATCATCCCTCTGATGCGGCCTTCCTCGTCCTTAGCCCAGACAACTGCCATATCCGCAACAGGTGAATTGGTAATCCACATTTTCGCACCGTTAAGGATGTAGTCATTACCATCTTTGCGGATATTCGTCACCATTCCACTTGGATTGGAGCCATGGTCAGGCTCTGTCAAGCCAAAGCAACCTATCATTTCTCCGCTTGCCAATTTTGGTAAGTAATGACGCTTCTGAGCTTCAGATCCAAAGCGATAAATCGGATACATCACCAAAGAACCCTGAACGGATGCCATCGAACGGATACCCGAATCGCCACGCTCCAATTCTTGCATGATGATACCATAGGCAATTTCATCCATGCCACCACAGCCATATTCTGCTGGCAAACTAGGGCCAAATGCACCAATTTCCGCTAAGCCTTTGAACAGGTGATGTGGACAAGTCGCCCGCTCGCTATAATCTTCAATAATTGGGCTAACCTCTTTTTTCACCCATTCTCTTACCGCTTCACGCGCTAGGATGTGGTCTTCTTCCAACAACTCATCGATGTTGTAATAATCGTGGTACTGATATCGATCTGTTTTTTGAGATACATGAGCAACCGCTCCGTTGCTTTTTACATTAGCACTCATACTATTTTATGGTTTAAATTTGGTATAAAGGCTTATCGCCAAATGAGTCTCTTGTTATAATAGATTTTAGATTATTAGATATTAGATTTAAAAAACCTGTCTTCTAAAGCTTGCCATTTTTGCAAAAGTCTAAAACAAAATATTAGACATTATTCTATTTTCGATTTTGGTAAAAACAGTAGGCTATAAAGTTATGATTTTCAATCTAATATCTAAAGACTAATTACTAATATCTGATTTTAGAATAAAATCTAAGTTGCGCAAAATTCAGAAAATAAGACAGAATTTAGAGAAATAGCCCTATAAGAAACGTTTTCTAATCAAAAATCTCACTTCTGATATCTGACATCTCACTTCTGTTGCGTTTTACGCAACCTGGATTATCTACTAATAATTTTCACTTATCTTTATCTAGTACAAAGTTACCGAAACCTAGTTGATAAATAAAGCCTAAAGGCAACTTCTATTGAATCGATATTAAGAATCAGGGTTTGTTTTTTATTAAAATTCATCGAATATATTAGCTCGTTTGACACAAAACATTAAATTAGCAGTTCGAGAGACTAGCAATAAGAGAAAATATTTCCCGAAAGGGAACAAAACATACTAAACAGCAGATGAGTAAAATTACCGTCAAAGCCGGCAAGGGCGAAATCACGCTTAAAAAGAGTAGAAAATACGTTGGGCTTAAATCCAATCAAGAAGACTTTGTGGAAACCTCTGACGCTGTCAGGGAAAAGGTCTTGGAGAGCCTAGGAGGATTCAAAGTGGTGCGATTAGAAAAACTTGGAGACTCCTTAGACGAGAGCCTTGATATTGTCAGAGACAAAGATGAAGTCGAAGTGGGTTCCCATGTCTATTTCAAAGAAAACAGTGATACGCCTATCATTCCTACTGGCAGTATTTTCATCATCTTCCAACCAGGAACGGACGCAAGTGAACGAGATATTGTCCTAGATGAGTTCAAACTTAAAATGGTCAAAAAACTGGAAGAACACCGTATAGTCGCTACCGTCAGCAAAGACTCTATGAATCCGCTAAAAGTAGCCAAAGCTTTGCAAGAAAGTTCTTTGGTCAAATGGGCAGAACCCGATTTAGATTCTATTCCTGATTCCTACGACTTCAATGAGCCTCAAGATAGTCTGTACGAGCATCAATGGCATATCAAAAATTCGGGTTTTGTGATAGATGCCAATTGGCGTCTGAAGCGTTCGGCAGATGCAAAGATTGAAGAAGCTTGGAGGCGACTCGGCAATATGGGTTCTGATGAGGTGACCATAGCGGTGGTTGACAACGGTTTTGATTTGAATCATCCCGATTTGAAAAACAAGATTGTTAAGCCTTATGATTTTTGGATGCGCAGTGAGAACCTATACGTCGATGACCCAAGGTACACACACGGCACCCCTTGTGCAAGCGTTGCCTTGGCTTCCAAAAATGGCAACGGCATCGTGGGCGTGGCACCAAATGCCAAGTTCATGCCCGTGAGTGGTACTTCTTTGAGTTGGCAAGGAGCGGAAGAAATGTTTAATTATTGTGTGGACAAGGGCGCTGACATCATTAGCTGTAGCTGGGGTACCACCAATGCTGAATTTGGGATGA
>JAHDBO010000152.1 GCA_020630355.1 Saprospiraceae bacterium | reverse complement strand
TAGCGCGTATCTGCGGTTTGTATAAGGAGCGGGTGCAGTTTATGCCTGATTTTATTGAAAAGATGGCTTATATTTTTGAAGATATTGCTTCTTATGACGAAAAGAACGGCAAAAAACGGTGGCATCCAGAAAACCGCCCTGCCTTTGAGCAATTGAATGAAGCAATTGAAAACATCGATACTTTTGAAGAAACGACTATCGAGACCAGTGTAAAAGCTTGGATAGAGGAAAGTGGACTTGGTTTTGGAAAGGTATTGCCGATTTTGAGGATTGCTTTGGCAGGAACGATGCAAGGGCCATCTGTGTTCGCTATGATGGAAGTCGTGGGGAAAAATTTGACGCTAGAGCGTTTGAATGAAGCATACAATTTACTAGACCGTTTGCACGAAAGTGCCTAAAAAAATTAGAAAAATGGCAAAAAAGAGTAAAGAAGAAGCATCAAAAAAACCTGACGATTTACAAGGGCTCCAAATTGAAATCAATGAGTTTGGAGAAATTACGACAGGCGTAAATGTGGAAATAATCAATGCTTTTTTGGACGAGAATGTTGAAGACAAGAAGTTGAAGGAAAAGGAGGGCAAAGAGCAGAATCAATAAAAAATAATAGGGGATGCCATGGCATTCCCTATTGTAATATAAATCCAAATTCAAACTGTTCTACTTCAAAGAACGGACATTGCCGCTTCCGTGTATGGAGGTTTCTAGGCTTGGCGAACCCTTGTAGTAAACGTCGCCACTTCCATGAATGGAGACATCCAAGTCTTTTTGCACCGCTATCTTTGCAGTGCCAGAGCCATATATTTTGACTGCTCCATGAGTGGCACTCAAAGCTGCATTGCGCACATCGCCCGAGCCATGGATTTTGACCTCATGGTATTTTGTTTGTCCACTTAGTCGGATATCGCCTGAACCATGTATCGAACATGCTACATTTTTAGAGTCTACATCCAAAATAATGTCACCAGAGCCGTGAATGGAACAATCCAAATCCTCCAAATTGCTCCATCTGCCTTTTCCTTCAATTTTGCCAGACCCGTGAATGGATGCCTTTTCTAGGGTCGGTATAGTGATATAGAATTTTAGTTTGTCATGGTTTCTGACGCCTTTTTCAAAACCGATATGCCAAGTATTTCCTTTGACCCTGGTCTTGAGGTTGTCGATGATGTTTTGCTGTCCTTTAACCACGATGGATTGCTTATTGCCTTGTCTCAATTCTACGTGAGCAGGCACACTGAGCGCAATGCCTGTGAAATCATCTTCGTCCAGTGTTTTTTCTACAATTGGTCCTTCGCCCACGATACCACTTCCCCAATTGCCCCACCATTGGGCATTTACAGTAAGACTCGATAAGATTGCGACTATTAAAAATCCTGTTTTTAGGCTTTTCATAATTTGATGTGATTTATACGTTGATAAAATTTATTTTGGGAACGTTCTTATCACCAAAGACACGAAATGAACGGAGGGGTTGCAGGTCAATCTTTATGGAAGGGCAATAGCTCGACGAAGGGGTAGTTTTCACCGACCTATATATTGATTTTGGAGGAGTACAGAGGTTGTGGTTCTTTCTAGAAAGATTCTGAAAGAATACGGATGTTTTTATAGGATACAAGCTGTGAAAACAGGTTGGCTAATCCACCACCATCGTCTCTCTGTCCAATTGCTGTTGTTTGATATTGGAAGGGAGTTCTCGATACTCGTATTGCTGTGTACGAAGCTGCGGCTCAAAACCAGCATCCCGAATAGCCTGCTGGATGCCATCAGCCGTAAAACGAAAAGCTGCACCAGCAGCAGAAACCACATTTTCTTCAATCATAATAGACCCGAAATCATTGGCGCCAGCATATAAGCAAGTCTGCGCTACTTCTTTACCGACAGTCAGCCAAGATGCTTGGATATTGGTGATATTAGGCAGCATGATACGGCTCATAGCTATCATGCGTACATATTCGTCACCAGTGCAGGTATTTCGGGCGCGCTTCAATCGTTTCAATAAAGTGCCCTCATCTTGGAAGGGCCAAGGGATGAAAGCCAAAAAGCCAACGGCGCCCTCTGGTTTCTTGGCTTGGGTTGCTCGCAAGTCCACAAGGTGCTGCATACGCTCCAGATTGGTTTCAACATGCCCAAACATCATGGTCGCCGAAGTAGTTAATCCGACTTTGTGAGCGGCATGCATGACATCCAACCACTCCTGTCCGCCACATTTGCCTTTGGAAATCAAACGGCGTACTCGGTCACTCAGGATTTCTGCACCAGCACCAGGGAGGGAGTCAAGTCCAGCTTCTTTTAAGGCTTGCAATACTTCTATGTGAGATAATTGTTCCAACTTGGCAATATGCGCAATTTCAGGTGGCCCCAAGGCGTGCAGTTTGAGCGTCGGGTAGATAGATTTTAATTCAGAAAATAAATCACAATAAAATTTCAGTCCCAAGTCTGGATGGTGTCCGCCTTGTAGCAATAACTGCTCTCCACCATATTCAAAAAGTTCGTCAATTTTCTGGCGATACTCTTCGATAGTCGTTGTGTAGGATTCCTCGTGATTGGGGCGACGATAAAAATTGCAGAACTTACAATTGGCAATACAAACATTGGTCGTATTGGAATTCCTGTCAATAATCCAAGTAACCTTATTGTTTGGGACGTGATGCTGTCGGAGTTGATTGCCAACATACATCAATTCAGCAGTAGAAGCATTTTCAAATAAAAAAACGCCTTCTTCGGCAGAAAGAAATTCTAACTTCAAAGCTCGCTCCAATAAGTTCTGGACATTCATATCATTTTGATTTATGTTCTGACAACCCTACGCATTAAGCAATGTCTCAAGGTTTATAGACTAACTCTTCAAACAAAGAACAAAAATACGGTAGTCAATGTTGCTGTTCAAGCCTATTTTCAATTTTTTTTGAAAGTTATGAAAGCGTGAGTCTGGTCAAAGTGCTAGGATTTTAGCAGAAAAGACCTTATATTTGCAGCAACTTACAGAATCTTTAGAAGAGGGAACAAAATGTTCCCTCTTTTTAGTTTTTAGAAGTCTTTCGTATGATAGAAAATAAAGTGGAAAAATTGATGGAGGAAAAATTCTTGGAACCAGACTTTCAAGATTGTTTTCTGTATGGTATCAGTTTTAATCCTGCGAATAAAAAACTAGAGGTTTTTGTCGATTGCGATGGGGCATTGACCTTAGCAAAATGTTCGAAGCTTAATCGCTATTTACAAGGACACATTGATGAAGCTGGTTGGTTAGGTGAAAAGTACATTCTGGATGTTTCTTCGCCTGGGACTTCAAAACCGCTAAAATTCAAACGGCAGTACACCAAGAACATAGGTAGGAAAGTAGAAGTGATATTACTGGAAACGGGAAAGGTAGAAGGTAAATTGCACGAGGTGACGGATGAGTCTATCAAAGTGTTCTACAAGAAAAAAGTGAAAGAAGGCAAAAAGAAAGTGATTAAAGAGTTCATTGAGGAAGTGCCTTTTGACAAGATAAAAGAAACGAAAGTCAAAATTTCGTTCAATTGAAAAACCGTTAAGTTATGCCAAAGGTGCCCCCTTGGGATTTTTTGACGTTTTTTTAAGTCTAACATCTAATAATCTAACATCTAATAATCTTATAGAAAGATGAACTTAGTAGATAGTTTTAGTGATTTTAAGGCGGGGAAGAATATTGACCGGCCGACGATGGTGCGTGTATTGGAAGATGTATTCCGTACATTGATTAAAAAGAAATATGGTTCTGATGATAATTTCGATATTATCGTGAACACGACGAAAGGGGATTTGGAACTATGGCGTGTGCGTGAAATTGTGCCGGATGGGGAGGTGACGGATGATAAAAGCCAGATTTCGATTACAGAGGCACTATCAATTGATGAGGATTACGAAGTAGGCGAGGAGTGTTACGAGCAACTACATTTGTTAGACTTTGGTCGTCGAGCGATTATGGCAGCACGTCAGACTTTGATTTCTAGAATCATGGAATTGGAGAAAGATGATGTTTATAAACGTTATAAAGACAGAGTCAATGATGTGGTGATTGGCGAAGTACATCAAATATTGAAACGAGATATTCTAATAATAGATGATGTCACTGGGCATGAGTTGATTTTGCCAAGACAAGAGATGATTCGAGGAGACTTCTTCCGCAAAGGAGATATGGTCAAAGGTATTATCAAGAGCGTAGAGATGAAAAATAACAATCCAGTGGTGGTTGTTTCTAGGACTTCAGAGGTGTTCTTACAAAAATTGTTGGAACAAGAAGTGCCAGAAATCGAAGATGGATTGATTACCGTGAAGCGTATCGTTCGCCTGCCTGGTGAGCGTGCGAAAGTGGCCGTAGAATCTTATGATGATAGAATCGACCCAGTAGGCGCTTGTGTTGGTATGAAAGGTTCTAGAATACATGGTATCGTGCGAGAGTTGAAAAATGAAAACATTGACATTATCAACTTTACAAATAACGATAGCCTATTTATTCAGAGGGCTCTTACACCAGCCAAAGTGACAAGTATAGACTTGAATCAAGAGGAAAAACGGGCTTCCGTTTACTTGAAGCCTGATATGGTTTCCTTGGCAATTGGTAAAGGAGGGACCAATATCAAACTGGCGAGCCGTTTGGTGGGTTATGAAATAGATGTCTTTAGAGATGTGGAAGAATTCGAGATCGACGACGTCGATTTGGACGAGTTCAGTGATGAAATCGAAGATTGGGTAATTGAGGGTTTGAAAAATATTGGCTGCGATACAGCGAAGAGTGTCTTGGAGTTGTCAACCGAAGAATTGGTGAGAAGAACTGATTTTGAGGAGGAAACCATCAATAATGTCCTGTCGATTTTAGCAGCTGAGTTTGAAGAAGAATAATTAAATATCAAATGAAGTGGACTTTTAGCCGCTTATTTATAGCAAAAGTTTTCTGAATCAGAACTTTGCATTAACTTTGCGCTCGGATTTGGACAAAGTAGCCAATACTTTTAAAAATCCGAGCACATTGAAATTTTCAATGTTTTTGGATTAGAGGTGAGCCTTTGAAAAGGTTGATAGAAATATTTTTAATAAAAATGAAAAGAAACTCATGTAATTAAAAACGCTTTTATCATTTCGGGGCTTGGCCTTTCATAATCCGAAAAATCGTTGGCGAAAGCCAAAAATTAATATCGAACAACTTAGGATGGCGAAAAGGTTAGTCAAAATTGCGAAAGAATTGAATGTTGGTACATCCACAATCGTGGACTATCTCAAGGG
>JAHDBO010000151.1 GCA_020630355.1 Saprospiraceae bacterium | reverse complement strand
ATTCTCGCACGTCATGAAACTCAAAAAATGATAATACCCTCAACCTTTCCCCATCCTTACTGTTTCCTATTTGAAAGCTAGTATCGTATATCCGAAGATGCACATCATACAAAACAAAGCGACCCGCTTATTTATCATTTTAGGAGGATTTTTTATTGCCAATGCACTCATTGCAGAGTTTATTGGGGTAAAGATTTTTGCCTTGGAGGATTCTTTGGGCATTGAGGCATTGAATTGGAATTTGTTTGGACAATCAGGCTCTTTGCAGTTTACAGCTGGGGTTTTGCTTTGGCCGGTCGTTTTTGTCATGACGGATGTCATCAATGAGTATTATGGAAAACGAGGGGTACGCTTGTTGTCTTACCTTGCAGTAGGCTTGATTTCTTATGCTTTCTTGATGGTTTACTTGGCGATTGCCTTAGCACCTGCTGCTTGGTGGGTAGGTATCAATGAAGCAAATGGCGTACCCGATATGCAAGCAGCATTCTCGACGGTATTTGGGCAGGGTTTATTGATTATCGTTGGTTCTTTGGTCGCTTTTTTACTAGGACAAATCATCGATGTGCTAGTCTTTCACCGCATCAAAAAGGCGACAGGAGAAGGTAAGGTTTGGCTGCGTGCAACAGGTTCTACCTTGGTCTCTCAATTCATTGACAGCTTTGTGGTGCTGTATATTGCTTTCGTAGGTGGCCCACAATTGGTTGGCGGCATCGAGCCTTGGGCTTGGAGTCAGTTCCTAGCCATTGGAACGGTCAATTATATTTACAAATTTGCGATGGCAATTGGATTGACCCCAGTGATTTATCTTGCGCACGACATTATCGACCGTTATTTGGGTGCATCTTTGGCGAGTGAAATGAAGAAGAAGGCAACAGAGTAATTGTATATTTTAAAATCTATCAATGAGATATTTAAGTTTAGTCATCATTGCCTGTTTATTAGTATCATGCAATACCAATAAAGAGCCAAAAAGTGCTGAAGCTACTGTGGAGGCAAAGCAAGTCAAACAAGAACAAAAAAGTCTAGACGGCTTGAGCAAAGCTTATTTTGCGAGTGGCTGTTTTTGGTGCGTGGAAGCGATTTATGAATCTGTGGAAGGGGTAGAGGAAGCCATTTCTGGCTACAGTGGGGGAGAGGTCAAAAATCCGACTTATCGTCAGGTGAGTTCGGGTATTTTGAAACATGCGGAGGCAGTGGAAGTTTATTATGATTCCACGAAAGTGGACTATCCAACCTTAGTGAAAGTTTTCTTTGGCTCGCATGACCCGACGACGCCCAATCAGCAAGGGCCAGATAAAGGACCACAGTACCGTTCTATGATTTATTATCAAAACGATACCGAAAAAGCGATTGCTTTGGATTTTATAGAGCGTCTCGAAGAAAAAGGCGCATTTTTAAAGCCGATTGTAACGGAAGTTGTACCTTTTGACATCTTCTACAAAGCAGAAGAATATCATCAGGATTATGAAAAACGTAATCCGAATAATCCCTATGTCAAGGCGGTTTCTATTCCTCGTTTGAAGCGTTTCCAAAGGGCGTTTCCAGAATTGCTTAAGAAGGATGCGCACTAATCCTTCGCAAAATCAAAACGCCAAGGATTAGAGGTTCTGACAAAAGCGGCCGGTGTCCCAATTGGTGCCTCTAATGTAGCACGTAGTGGGCCTTTAAAAATTTCATTGGTGAATAAATGCCGCCATTCGCCTTCAGGGAAATAGACTTCCAATGCCTTGGCATTTTTTTCTACGACAGGGGCTACCAGGATGTCCCTGCCGAGCAGGAATTGTTGATCAATATTATAGACGGCATCATCCCCAGAGTTGTGCAGGTACAAGTGTCTGACGGCGGGTAGCCCTTTGTCATAAGCTTCTTGGAAGACTTGCCTCAAATAGGGTTTCAAAGTTTGGTGGACTTTGGCAAAACGACCATAAAAGTCGATAATTTCTTTATCGTAGACTTGAAGATTAATGTCAGGTCTAACGGATTCGTGGTTTCTAAAGAATGGTGTGAAAGCTGATAATTCTATCCATCGTTGCATCAGTTCCTTGTCACGCTTGATTGTGATAGGAAATTGCTTGATACTCGTAAACCCACCAATGTCAGCATGATTGAGCGTGATACCACTCATGCCCGAAGAAAGCAAGGCAGGAACGACAGAACCGATACCGTCATGGCGCCCCCAGTTGGTCATCTGGTCACCGAGCCAAAAGAAACTGCCATACTGAGCACTATTGGTGAAAGCTGCTCTAGAGAAAAAAGCAATATCATTTTCTCTTCGCATTTCTTGGATGGCCTCCCTGTTCAGTTTTGTCCAGAGTACAGGATATTGATTGTGAAGGGCTTTAGCATCCCCATTGTAGAGTGTCGCATCCCAAGGCAACCATTCCCCAAAGTCGGCCATCCAGCCACTGAAGCCATTTCCGATCAGTTCTTTTTTAATGATTTCCTTGAGCCAGGTATAAGCACGGGGATTGGTCAAGTCGATAAGGTGCGCTTTGAATCCGCTGATTTCAATGAGATAATCTGCTCCTTTTTTATTTTTTACAAAATAATTATTGTCCTTAGCTTCTTTTTCAAGGGCAGCACCCTCTGCTAAGAAAGGATTGATATAGCCCATTATTTTGATATTCTTGCTTTCGCAAAAATTCCGTAGCTGTTGGAAATTGGGGTAATGCTTTTCATCCAATTGCCAGTTCCATTGTAACTGTTGTCCAAAATCAGTTTTTCTAGAACCGACCCAATCCTGTATCCAAATCGCATCGACTGGAATATCTGCTTCCAAGACTTTATTTAACTTCTCGATGACAAGCTCTTTTCCTCCCTGTAAGCCCAATATATTCCCATAAGTCCATTCGGGTAAAGGACGGAGACGTCCTGTTTTTTGAGTGCGGGCTTCTAGTAGTTTTCTTGGATTGGTAGATTTCCAAATAGAAGCTTTAAACTGGTGTGACCAGTATTCCAACTGTACATATTCTGGGTCAGTAAAATCAAATATAGAACGATGTGTTCCCTCAAGGGAAAAGGCCGTGTTTTCACTTGAAATATAAAATGGGATAGGAGCGTAGGTTGTAAATTGATTGCCCGAAACATCTAGCCAGTTTGCTACTGTCGAAAGAGGTTGGTCGCCTCTCCCGATGCCCTGTTCCTCTGTCCAAATAGGGTAGCGGTGACCATTTAATTTAGGATTGGAATACTGAGTACCCATTCCCCAGAAGGTTTCTTCTTTTTCGTTTTTTTGGAAAAAGAACAGTCGATTATATCCACTACCATCTAGTTTTATTTCAATATCTAGGCGCTCTTTGCCTACTGGTTTGAGATAGAGATTGTAAGTGGTTTCTCCACAGAGCTTCCCTCTGATAATTATTGAATCCCTCAATTGACCAATGGATTCGATGCTTTGTTCTAGGCATTGTTGTTGGATATTTGACTTAAAGTCAAAACTTGCTCTATTGTAATTAACTTCTGGTTTGTCTTGGGCGATAGTCAAGAAAGGACGGTTAAGCGGAAGCGTGAGCATGGGCGTCCTAATGGGGTTTTCTTTCAAGTATACTTTAAGATATTCCCCGTCATTTTGGAGAATGATTTTGCGAGCATCTAGATTTCTAGCACCAGAAGCATACAAGGCGACTGGACTTAGGACTATTTTTTTATTACAAGCGGTTAGCCCAACGAACAATAGGGTGAAAAGGTATAAATATGCTTTCATTTCTTTAAGTGGGGTTTCGTAAATTTGGGCCTGTTGATAGAGGAGTACAAAAATACAAGGAAAAGAGTAAATCCCAATCAGGGGCTATAATTAAAACTCAGTTTATGAAAATATTGATGGTTTGTTTAGGTAATATTTGCCGTTCTCCTTTGGCAGAAGGGATTTTGCAGCATAAAATTGATAAGAACAACTTGGACTGGGAAGTGGATTCTGCAGGGACAGGAAGTTGGCACATTGGGAAATTACCAGATGCTCGTTCGATTGAAGTCGCCCAAAAGCACGGTATTGATATTACTAAACAGCGTGCTAGGCAGTTTAGTGTGAAAGATTTTGAAGACTTTGATTTGATTTTTGTGATGGACAGTAGTAACTATCAAAATGTGATGCGACTAGCTCCAAATGAAAGAATGAAAACGAAAGTAGCAATGATAATGAATATGTCCAATCCTAGGATGAATGAAGCTGTGCCAGACCCCTATTGGGATGATGATGGTTTTGAAAGAGTTTTTCAGATGTTGGATGAGGCGACGGATTCTATCTTAAAAAAGTATAGATAAAAGACAAGGCACTCGAAATATTTCGAGTGCCTTGAAATTTTAAACTATAAAGTTAAATACTTTTGAAAGTATTTATAACTATTTTCTACAGTTTAGTTAATACGAACTGTGCAGCGACTTCTGTTCCACAAGATGCTCCACCTACATCATCTAAGAAATTCACAGTAATTTGACTATCATCAGAGACGTCGAAGCTAGATGGATTTGGAGCTGGGCCCCAAGATACATTGGGAACGTTACCAGGATCACAGGAAACACCTGAATCAACAGTACCAACAATAACGTCTCCACAGATTAAACTGAAAGGGAAGTCTATTGGACCGAAACCACCGAAAGCAGGATAGTACAAGGTGGAGAATTTTCTGTCTGCAATGGTTGCACCTTGTTCAACGGTTACAACGGCATCAAAGAAAGTAGGCGTACCGAAAATCCCTAATTGAGTAACTGTTAATTGGTAATCACCTAAGAAAGTTGCCCCATTTGTGAAGTTACAAAAGCGGAACATATTGACCGTAGCAGTTGAATTTTCAATGCTAACCTCTTGTCCGTTGATAGAAGCAAGCGACACGATCAATTGGGTGACCCCAGTAGCTGGCAAATTGTCAAAGATACCAGTAACGTCAAGTTTCCCTACGAATTCATTGGCAGGAATAACTCCACTGATAGTATAAGAACTTGGGTCAGCAGTAGATGTAGGGTCAATTGTCACTTCAATAGACCTATCGCTGCTAGAACGGGTAGTAACGAATACGTCAAGGCTTGCTGTTGTGTTGCCAGCCTCAACGGGAAGTGTTGCCGTCGTGGAACCAAATTTAACTAGAGTGTCGTCAGAATCGACATTGAATACGGTACTTTCTGTCCTATCACAGCTTTGTAGTAAAAATACCAAAGCCAACAAGGATAAGATATATTTATTTTTCATATTTGAATTAATTTAAATAATATTCGAGATTAATAGCCAGAATTCTGAACCATCAAATCATTGGC
>JAHDBO010000150.1 GCA_020630355.1 Saprospiraceae bacterium | reverse complement strand
TTTGGAGCTGCTGGAAGTGGGTCTTGCCAAATCAGTTCTTCAGCAGGTACTTCTGGGCCATGGTATCTTACTTTTGGTCCCATATCCCTGTGTGTCAATTTAAACCAAGCTCTCGCAAAAGCATCTTCAAAGGCTTTGGGATTCTCATAGAAATTTCTAGAGATTTTCTCGTAAGCTGGGTCAAAACGCAAAGACAAATCAGTAGTCAACATCATCGGTAGGTGCTTCTTCTCTCCGTCGTGTGCATCTGGAACATTGGCTTCTGCATTTTTAGCGACCCACTGGTGCGCACCTGCTGGACTTTTAGTCAATTCCCACTCGTATTCAAATAGATTTTTAAAATACAAATGTGTCCATTCTGTTGGCTTTTGAGTCCACGTAACTTCCAAACCACTAGTAATAGCGTCACCTGCCATTCCTGTTTTGTGCTTACTTGCCCAACCAAAACCTTGTGCTTCAATCGGGGCACCTTCAGGCTCTGTACCTACAAGGGCCGCATCACCAGCACCATGTGCTTTTCCGAAGGTATGACCTCCTGCTATCAAAGCAACAGTTTCTTCGTCGTTCATTGCCATACGGGCAAAGGTTTCTCTAATATCCCTTGCTGCTGCAATCGGGTCAGGATTACCTTCTGGTCCTTGTGGATTGACGTAAATCAATCCCATCTGAACAGCTGCAAGCGGATTCTCTAAATCCCTTTCTCCTGAGTAACGCTTGTCACCAGCCTCCCATACAGTTTCTGCACCCCAATACACGTCTTCTTCAGGCTCCCATACATCCGCACGTCCACCTCCGAAACCAAAGGTGTTGAAACCCATAGATTCCAAAGCAACGTTTCCAGTCAAAATCATCAAATCAGCCCAAGAAATTTTGTTGCCATATTTTTGCTTGATTGGCCAAAGCAACCTTCTAGCCTTATCCAAGTTACCGTTATCTGGCCAACTGTTTAATGGAGCAAAACGCTGTTGCCCTGTTCCTCCGCCACCACGTCCGTCACCAGTACGGTAAGTTCCTGCGGCGTGCCATGCCATACGGATGAAGAATGGACCATAGTGCCCAAAATCTGCTGGCCACCAATCCTGTGAATCGGTCATCAAATCCGTCAAGTCCTTTTTAAGACCATCATAATCCAAAGATTTGAAAGCTGCTACGTAGTCAAAGTCAGCATCCATTGGATTGGTCTTGCTAGAGTGCTGCTTTAAAATATTTAGTTTGAGTTGGTTCGGCCACCAATCTCGATTCGTCGTGCCGCCACCAGCGGTCACTTGTTTCTGCATGGTGCCATTATGAAATGGACACTTGCTGATATCTCCCTGATTAGAAGAACTGCTCATTGTTTTATAAATTTTAGATTGAGGTATAAATTTTAAGATTCAAATTAAATTTGAGATTCCAAAAATAGTACAGTATTTTTATTGATACAAACTAAAAAATTAATAGAACTATTGATGTCGTCAATAACTATCAGTCAGATACAATATATCCTTGCACTAGAACGAACGGGGAGTTTTAGCGAAGCTGCTGCAAGCTGCCATATTACTCAAAGTACCCTAAGTACTATGATAAGAAAATTGGAAAACCAGCTTGAGTTCAATTTATTTGATAGAAAATCCAAACCTATCCAATTGACTGTCGAAGGAGAACGGTTGATTACTCAGCTGAAGGTTATTCATAATGAATATGAAAACCTTCTAGAATTGGTACAGAAGACCAAAAATGAATTTTATGGGACCTTCAAAATAGGCATCATTCCGACATTGGCACCTTTTCTTTTACCCTTGTTTTTGGATAAATTGGTGCATCAATATCCCAGTGTCAATTTCAGTATCCAAGAGATTACAACGGGAGAAATTACAAACCTATTGAAGTTGAGAGCGTTGGATGTAGGGATTCTTTCTTTGCCTATTCCTGAGAAAGAGCTGGAACAAAGGGTGCTGTTCGACGAAGATTTTTTGGTGTATGATACCAGAAATCATTCAAAAACTAAAACGAAATACAAGGTCAAAGATATAGACGTCAGTCGCTTGTGGCTCCTAGAAGAAAGTCATTGTATTACTGGACAAATTGAAAAAATTTGCCACCTTAAAAAGAAGAAAAATACCAATGGTAATTTAATATTTAGAAGTGGCTCGATGCACTCTCTATTGGAGTTGGTCAAATTGAATAAGGGCCTGACTTTGATTCCTCGTTTGGCGACTTTACAGAATAATCTAATTGATGAAAATTTTGTTTACAAACTAGAAAACCCAGTGCCCGTTCGACAAGTAGGTTTGGTCATGAACCCTAATCTCACCAAAAAGAGATTGATTCAGGTACTCGAAGAAGAGATTGTGGAAGCCATCCAAAAGAACTTGAAACAATCCGCTACTACTCAGATTATTCATCCATTTTAGAACTGGTATTACAACTCACCCAAAAGAGTTTGTGCTTTTTTAACATAAGGATTATCCGCTCCAAACTCGCTTACAATACGCTGTAGATTATCCCTAGCAATCGAAATATTGTCATCCTTCAGGTGACAAAGTGCCGTATACCAAAGACCCGCATCTTTGTAAAGTTCGTTTTGCGAATAGACGCTATAAAATAGGGCTAAGGCTTCTGCAGTATTGTCTCTTTCTAGCAAAACCGTTCCCCTAGCAATGATGTATTTCGGATTGCTTTGATTCGATTCTGATAGTTGTCCATAGGTTTGCAAGAAAGCGTCATAGTCCTTGTTCTGATAGGTTTTTATGAGTTGTGTCTCCATATCAGAATCCGCATTGCGGACATTGTCCAATGAATAGGGTTGATAGTGCGCCGCAAATAGGGTGGTTTCTTCTTTAACCTCGGGCGTTTCAACTGTATTTGAACTCCAATAATTGTACAAGAAGTATCCTGCAATCGCAAAAATGACAATTCCAATAATGTAATATAGGGTATTATTGGAAGCTGCTTTTTGTGGCCTGTTTTCAATCTCAGTACTAGAAGCTTGGTGTTCGCCTTTGATAATCTCCTGATGGATACGCTCCAAGGTCGCTTTTATATCTGTGCTACCATTATTGATGATGCCATTCATCAAGGCTTGTTGCAAGGCTACCTCGTCCGCCAGGTCCTTGTTTTGTTTCATTGATACTTGGAATTGCTCTGCCTCCTGATTGTCCATCTCTCCAAGCAAGTATCTTTCTATATCCAATTCGTTAACATCCATTATTTTCTTTTTAATGTAAGTGCTGGTCAAAAAATAACTTCCCGATTAGGATTTTGGCGAATAGCTTGAAAAAACTCATTATCAGTCATTTTTTCTTTGCCAAGGGCATCCCTTTGGGGCACTATTGCGCCAAAAATCGTTAAGTTATTTTTTGACGGTTTCTAAATTACTGCCGCAGCTCTGCTTTATAAGCATTGCTGGTCAAAACCATGTTTTTAAGGCGTTTCATACATTTCATTTTCTTGTTTTTGGCAACTTGCTCGCTTGCCAAACCAAGGCGGTCCTGTATATCTGTCATCCCAAAACGATAAAAGTAGAATAGCTTTAAAATCGAACGACATTCTTCCCCCATTTTATCGAGCAGTCCCGAAATGACCTGTGATTGCTCCGACTCCAAGATGTTTTCATAAACAGTGTCTTTAATTGGAATGAACTCCAATTTGTCGTCCATCTGCACGATGCGTTTATTCTTTCGTAACTTAGTCAACCATTGATTCCGACATATCGAGTACAAATAAGTCTTGATGCTACAGGACAATTCAAGTTTTCCTTGTCGAACTTGATTGAACAGCACGACAATGCCATCTTGAAAAATATCTTTAGCGTCATCTTCCGTACCTCCATTTTTATTGATGAGATACTGAATACTCCCAAAGTGTGTTTTGTACAAAGCTTTCAACGCAAGGGTATAATCTTTTTCAGAATTAGAACCCAAGTGCTGAAGTATTTGCGCGTCAGTGTATTCCACGTAATGTTATCTTTTAATGTTCTTTCAATTAAACTGGTAACACTTTTGTTTGAACTTTTAGCAAAAAAGTGCCAATGCTCTATTACTTTTAAAATGTGAAAAGCAATTAACGGTAGTTGTGCGAAGTGTGAAACGCCAATTTAAACCACAGTATGAAAATAATTTTAAAAATAGTCCTTTTCCTATTTCTTTCCAATGTTTTGTATGCACAAGCGGAAGACGAATGGATGGAAAATTATTTTGAATCATCGGGGGATGATTATTTGAAAGAAGCTTTGGATGCTTATGAAAGTATAGATGCGATTGAAGATTTTGACGAAGTGAAAGGATACAAGGCGCTTTCCAATGTATACCCTTGGATGAAACCTGTTGGAGACGCTGCTAGAGCAATAGATGGCGCACCTGCTACAAGCGCTGGTTTTGTGAAAAGAGGAGAACAAGCATTGCTGCAAAAAGACTATAACCGAGCATTGACAGAGTTTGATAAAGCCTTAAAACGCAGTTCTATTCAATATGAAGGCAGGGTGAACATACCTATCAATATCAAGATTTACAAGGGCATCAGCCAGGCTAAATTGGGGCAAGGAAAATTGGAAGAAGCGACCGAGTCCATCCAAAAATCCATAGAAGCTGGTACAAAACGAGATGGATTGCGTTCGGGAGGTGCCACTACACTCGAAGACCTCATTTATCCTGTAGAAATATTGCCAAGTCTTGAAAAAAAAGGACAGATTTTAGAGGCTTTATATCGAAAAAAACAAAGAAAGAGCGATTTGTTGAAAGCCTTGATTGAATTTGAAAAGGCGATTGATTTGATGGGCTTGATTCGGAAGCGCTATGATTCGGAGACTTTTAAAATATATCTGAATCAACGAGCGAGAACGCTCTGCGAAAGTGGGATTAGGGCCGCGCTCCAATTGCACCGTTTGACTAAGGATAAACAGTATTTGGCGAAAGCCTTTTCAATTTCTGAAAAGGGAAAATCGACTATACTATTGGATGCGATGATGAAAGCTGCCGACCAAGAAATCGCAATGGTGCCAGATAGCTTACTGAGCCGAGTGTCTTTTTTAAAAGCAGAGATGGAACATCTGGAAAATAAGATTGCAAAAGCAGAAAAGTCGGGTATAAATACTTCCAGAATCTCAAAATGGTCGGACAAAATTTTCAAATATCAGGAAGAATTGCTCTCCATCCAGAGTGATATTGAGCATGATTTTCCTTTGGCAGAAAGATGGCAATTTGATGTGAAACCTGCTAGTTTGAATGAAGTGCAAAATCAATTGACAAGTGGTGATAAGGGCGTCCTTTCTTACTATGTTGGGACAAATAATAGTTTCTTATTCGTAATAACTAAAGA
>JAHDBO010000149.1 GCA_020630355.1 Saprospiraceae bacterium | reverse complement strand
ACCCATCTAAACCCATATCACCAATTCTAAACCATATCATCTTACCATGAAACAATTTGTAAAAATCTCTTATTTGATAATGGCGGTACTGCTAGGAAGCATTGGCTGCCAGACAGATTCCCAATCCAAAAAAGCATTGCTTACCATGAGTGATAAAAAGGACATTAAAGCGCCTGTGGCAAAAAAAGTTGCCAAGGAAATGACGATACATAACGATACCCGTATTGATGATTATTTCTGGATGCGCCTCAGTGATGAGCAAAAAAACAAACCAGAAGCTGAACAGGACGAACAGACCAAGGACGTCATCAGCTACTTGAACGAAGAGAACGCCTATCGGGAAGAAATGCTTTCGCACACCAAAGATTTTCAAGGAAAACTGTTCGATGAAATCGTTGGGCGTATCAAGCAGACGGATATGTCTGTACCTTACAAGGATAACGGCTATTATTACATCACACGCTATGAGGAAGGGAAAGAGTATCCTATTCACGCTCGTAAAAAAGCAAACCTTGAAGCAGCAGAAGAAATCATGCTAGATGTCAATCAATTGGCAGAAGGCTTTTCTTACTATGCTGTAGGTGCGCGTTCTGTAAGCCCTAATAATAAAATATTGGCCTATGGCGTCGATACACTTAGCCGTCGTATTTATACCATCAAGTTTAAAAACTTGGAAACGGGCGAAATGTATGCAGACGAAATTCCAGGTACCACTAGTTCTGTCGCTTGGGCGAATGATAACAAAACGGTTTTCTACACTCAAAAAGACCCGACCACGCTTAGAAGCCACAAAATTTTCCGTCACGTTCTAGGAACGGACACAGCTGATGATGTAGAAGTATTTCACGAAAGTGATGATACTTACAGCACTTTTGCTTACCGTTCAAAATCGGGGGATTATATCTTTATTGGTTCTTACAGCACGCTTGCCAACGAGTACCGTTATTTGAAAACGGATGAGCCAATGGGACAGTTCAAGTTGATACAAAAACGCCCGAAGGCAGGTGTGAAGTTGGAGTATAGCGTAGAGCACTATGGAGATAAATTCTATATACTGACCAATCACGAGGCCGAGAACTTCAAAGTGGTTGCTGCGCCAGTCGACAAACCAAGTTTGGAGAACTGGGAAGATATTATTGCGCACCGCCCCGATGTTTTGGTAGAGGATATGGAGCTTTTCAAGGACTATCTGGTGACCAATGAGCGTATCAACGGCATTACCGAATTGCGTATCATTCCTTGGAATGGAGAGGGGGAACATTATATCCAATTTGAGGAAGATGCCCATTCTACCAGTGCAAGTGTCAACCGTGACTTCGACTCTGAAGTCCTACGGTTTAGCTATAACTCGATGACGACGCCAAGTTCGGTATTCGATTACAATATGAAGACTAAGGTGATGGATTTGAAGAAACAATCAGAAGTTGTTTCTGATACCTTCAAGCCTGAAAATTATGCTTCTGAGCGGGTGTTTGCTACAGCAAAAGACGGCACAAAAATCCCAATCTCCATTGTTTATAGGAAGGGCATGAAAAGAAACGGCGATAACCCACTATTGTTGTATGCTTATGGCTCGTATGGTTACAGTATGGATCCTTATTTTAGCTCAACACGCTTGAGTTTGCTAGATAGGGGCGTCGTTTATGCGATTGCGCATATTAGAGGTGGCTCGGATATGGGTAGACAATGGTATGAAAATGGGAAAATGTTCAAGAAGATGAACACTTTTACTGATTTCATAGATTGTGCAGACTACTTGATTGCGGAGGAGTATACCAATAAGGAAAAACTCTTTGCGATGGGTGGAAGTGCAGGTGGACTTTTGATGGGAGCAGTGATAAATATGCGTCCAGAATTGTTCCGAGGTGTGATAGCGGCCGTACCATTCGTGGATGTGATTTCTACAATGTTGGATGAGTCTATTCCTTTGACTACTGGCGAATTTAATGAATGGGGCAATCCTAAAATCAAGGAACAGTATGATTATATCATCCAATATTCTCCTTATGACCAAGTTAAAGAACAGGCTTATCCTAACTTGCTCGTGACGACTGGTTTGCATGATTCGCAGGTGCAATACTGGGAGCCTGCAAAATGGGTAGCGAAGCTTCGCGAATACAATAAAGGCGACAATACCATATTAATGTATACCAATATGGAGACGGGACATGGTGGAGCTTCTGGGCGTTTTGAGCGTTATAAGGAGACAGCGATGGAATATGCCTTTATCTTTGATTTATTGGGTATTAATGAGGGGTGAAAAGATTGATTTGCTCATCAAAAAGCCCCATGCAAATTCAAATCTGCATGGGGTTTTTGTTTTTATTTTTCTTTACGAATACCGTTGGATTCGATTGTAATAATACGTTGCCGATATAATGAACCTAATGCCTTCTTGAACATTTTCTTGCTCAGCCCAAACACTTGCTTAATTTCTTCGGGTTTGCTTTTGTCGTTATAGGGAAGGAAACCGTTATTTTCATCTAGTAATTTCAAGATTTTTTTTGCGTTCGGCTCTATTTGTAAATGCCCGACAGGAAATAAGGTGACATCAATCTTACCATCTTCTCGAATGTTTTTAATCCAAGCTTCGACGGTTTCTCCTGGTTTAGGAATCCTAGGGACATCATTTTTATATACCAAACCCAGAAAGCGTTGGTTGACAATGACATTGAAGCCAAGGTTAGATTTTGTCCAAAAAATAGCCTCTACGGCTTGGTTGATTTTGAAACTTCCATCCGAGACTTCCTCTAGGAAATGATTGAGCTTGGTACTCCCAACCAGTCTGTCCGTCTCTTTGTCAAGGTACATGTGCACCACAACAGACTCACCCTGTTCCAGTTCGTAGGCTTGATTGATATAAGGAATAAAAAGCTCTTT
The DNA here is from genome assembly GCA_020630355.1 of Saprospiraceae bacterium. Classification (GTDB taxonomy): domain Bacteria; phylum Bacteroidota; class Bacteroidia; order Chitinophagales; family Saprospiraceae; genus JAHDBJ01. The sequence continues at coordinate 2,461 of JAHDBO010000149.1, read as the reverse complement.
AGAAGCCACGCCCCAGTGACAGAAAGCACCATAATCATTCACCTCTGTTACTTCTAGATTGGCAAAGCCATTCACGGTAATCAAGGGCGTTTCTGTAGTGGCCACGATATAATCGCTAGAGTCACAATAAACAAAGACGTCGACTTTCTGTCCAATCTCCATCTCGTCCGTAGTGTATTTTTGTGGCATGAGTACCTCATTATCTTCCTCGTCTTTGAGGTAGAAACCCTGTGGCATTGCCCTTGCTATTTCAAGCGATTGATATTCCCCTATTTTTATCATAATTCTTTTTACTTTAACCAATAGCCTGTCCCAAATCAGCTATCAAATCTACCTCATCTTCAATGCCGACAGACAATCGGATTAATCCATCAGAAATACCATTGCGCTCCCTGATTTCTTTAGCCACATTGATGTGAGAACTAGAGGCAGGATGCAAGACTAAGGTATCCACATCTCCTAGCGTTGGGGCAAGTGTACACAATTTTATATTATTCATAAAATGAATACCAGCTTCCAAGCCGCCTTTGAGTTCAAAGCTCAACATACCTCCGAAATCAGTCATCTGTCGTTTTGCCAGTTCATGGTCAGGATGAGAACTGAGCCCATTATAATTCACTCGGGCCACTTTCGGGTGCTGCTCCAAGAAAGTCGCTATTGCCATCGCATTGGCAGAGTGCTTGTCCATTCTTAGTGCCAAGGTTTTCATACCATTATTGAGCATCCAAGCATCGAAGGGATTACAGTTTGTACCTGCCAGCTTCATGGCAACCCATATTTTCTGCTGCATCAAGGCCTTATCTTTTCCTACGATGATACCTGCAATAGAATTTCCATGTCCATTCAAAAACTTAGTGGTCGAATGGATGATAAAATCCAAACCAAATTTAAAAGGCTGCTGCAAATAAGGTGTCATGAAAGTATTGTCCACTGCGGTTTTGATGCCATGTTTTTGAGCGATTTCGCACAGGCTTTTCATATCCACACAGGCCATTGTTGGGTTGGCAGGTGTTTCAAAGTACAATAGTTTGATAGATTTGTCAGATTGAATAATAGATTCTACTTGATTCAAATCTTTTAAATCCGTCATGATACATTCGATACCCAGAGGCTCGAATATCTTTAAGAATAACTCCGTTGTCCCCCCATAAAGATTACCTTGAGTCAGTATTTTATCCCCTGATTTAAGTAGTCCCAACACTAATGTCGAAATCGCGGACATACCGGAACTGACCATGATGGCTTCCGCTTCGATGTCTAGGTTGTAAGTTTCTAGCCTAGCGATTTTTTCAGCGACGGCATCCACCGTTGGGTTGGCGTAACGGCTGTATTTGTGCCCTTCCTCTAGACCTTTGAATATATCGATTCCTTGTTCTATGGAGTCAAATTCAAAAGAGGAGGTCGCATAAATAGGCAATTGATGTGGCCTGATGGGCTGCTTAGATTTCCATTCTTTGGCGCAGATAGAACCAAAACCAACTTTAGCACTCATTAATTTTATTTTTAAGGTCTTTATAAGAATAGACTTTACTAAGGTTAGGTTAATTTAGAAGGAGCATTTTGAAAACCTATAAAAAGGCTATAATTTCCTATTGAATCAAAAACGCCCAAAAATATGAAAAAAGGATGGACACTATGTATTTTATTACTGTTGAGTTTACTGGTATCTGCACAAGAGGAGGAGACTGGGATAGATTCTTTGGAATATGAAGAAGCACCAATAGAGGAAGTTACCAGAGGATTTACTATCGACGCACATGTAATAATGGGGATACCCCTTGGGGCTTTTAGCGAGTCATTGGATGATTTGGTGGGCGGTTTTGGGTTTCGGGGGATGGTGGACACCAAAAGAACAGGCAGTGCCATCTGGGCAGGCATTGAAATTGCTTCAGGTGATTACGAGCAAAGTGACTTTTTAATTGACATTGATAATGGTGCTTTCGTTGAGACTTTTGATGCCCAAATCGAAAATTCAATCTTCCTAATGAATGGTGTTTTAAGGGTTTTACCCCAATGGAATAAACGAGTGTTGCCTTATGCGGAGGGGATGATAGGGTTTAAGACATTAACGACAAAGACAAAAATTTTCAGGGAAGCGTTTGATGGCTCAGAAGATGTAGAAACAGATACGAACGAGCGAGACTGGGCTTTTCAGTATGGGCTTGGTGCCGGTGTATTGATTCGGACAAGTTGGGACGGCCCCATTAGGACTTATATCGACATTAACGTGCAGTATCTCCGAGGGACGAGTGCCGATTACTTGATAAGGAACGCTGATTTATCGGTTTTTGAAGATCCCTTGGACGCTTATGAGAGAAAGACTTCCACTACGGACTTACTGATGCCCAAGCTAGGTTTTCTGATAGAGTTCAACTAAAAAAAGCACAAGTCATCGACTTGTGCTTCGTAGCCCGTACGGGATTCGAACCCGTGTTACCAGGATGAAAACCTGACGTCCTAA
>JAHDBO010000148.1:1275-5384 GCA_020630355.1 Saprospiraceae bacterium | reverse complement strand
AGTCATGTAGCGAATAAATATCCGAAGATTCGAACCGTATTCGATAAGTGGAAAGATACGGATGCCATGCTGAGTAATCTATCCAAAAATCAAGAACTCAAATCGGCGTTGCTAGAAGAAACGCCTTGGGTGCTCAATGCCCAGAGCGAGGAGCAGCAGAAAAAGAATATCGGTCTGCTTTTTGACCTCGACCGCATGGCGAAAGAAAAAGAAGCGGCTATCCGAAAGCTTGCGGATCGGCAATTATCGAATGGGGGCTTTAGCTGGTTTCCTGGTGGGCGGGACAACTGGTATATCACGCAGTATCTGCTAGAAGGAATTGGGCATCTAGAAGCCTTGGGCGTGAAGAGTGAGGATAGCAAAATCAAAAATCTGCGCTCCAAGGCAATAGGCTATATTGATGCCCGTATTTTGGAAATGTATGAAAAGTTAGAAAAGCGTGTAAAAGAAGGAAAGGCAAAATGGGAAGACGACCATTTGAATTATCTAGCGGCGCATTATCTATATACTCGTTCCTTTTTTATCAATGATTTCCCTCTAAGGGGAAAAAATAAAACGGTACAAGAATACTACTTAGGTCAGGCAGACAAATACTGGACGAGTCGCAATATCTACACCCAAGGGATGTTGGCATTAGCGGCTCATCGTAGTGATACGGGCAAGACCGCAGAGGAAATCATGGCATCGCTCAAAGAACGTTCCTTGAACAGCGAGGAATTGGGCATGTATTGGAAATATGATACGGGCTATTACTGGTATCAACTGCCTATCGAAACCCATGCTTTGATGATAGAAGCCTTCGATGAAGTCGCCAAAGATGCACAAGCGGTCGATGATTTGAAGGTGTGGTTATTGAAAAACAAACAGACCAATCACTGGAAGACGACAAAAGCAACCGCAGCGGCAACTTATGCCTTGTTGCTTCGAGGCGACAACTGGTTACTGGAAGATAACATTGTTGAAGTCCGCCTAGGAGAACGTATCAAATTGGGCGGTACTAAGATGGGAGCTAGCAAAGATTCGAATATCTCCTACGAGCCAGGAACAGGCTACTTCAAAACGACTTGGAAAGGGGAAGATATTCAAGCGGATATGGCAGACATACAAGTGAAAAATACGAATAAAGTCGTGGCTTGGGGCGCTTTGTACTGGCAGTATTTCGAGGATTTGGACAAGGTGAAAACCTTTGAAGAAACGCCCTTGACCATCAAAAAGCAATTGTTCAAAGAAGTCAAAACAGGCAAAGGATTGGAACTGCGTCCCCTAGGAGCAAAAGAATCCCTAATCGTAGGAGACAAAGTGAAAGTACGCATCGAAATCAGAGTGGATAGAGATATGGAATACGTCCATATAAAGGATATGCGAGCGAGTGGTTTTGAGCCGATTAACGTATTGAGCCAATACAAGTGGCAGGGCGGATTGGGCTACTACGAGAGTACCAAAGACGCCTCGACCAATTTCTTTATGGATTATTTGCCGAAAGGCACTTATGTGTTTGAATATCCATTAAGAGTCCAACACGCAGGCGATTTCTCCAATGGATTGACTACGATTCAGTGTATGTATGCACCAGAATTTACAAGTCATTCGGAGGGGATAAGGGTAGCTGTGAAATAAAAAGGATACCCATTTTAAGTGATTCTGGAGCCTAAGATTGTTTTTTAACATTATAAAAACAAGAAATGATTGACTGGTGTGATTAATCCTCTTAACTTTGAAGAACCTTTCGCACTTTATTTATTAGAATTTTACAAAAAGATGAATGTTACCCCCAAAAACACTCATCGCCAAGTTCATGCTGACAAGTATGAAAAGGCGAAGCATTTACTGAAATCCAAAACAGTTTATGATGATTTAAACTTCATGGATGTCCAAGTACAAGAAATTCCTAGTCATCTGAACAAAAAGGAATTGATTGATTACTATGCCGAAGGCATTATGGACAAAGCCAAGGAAAGAGGTTTCAAAGTGAAAACTAGATGCCCAAAGCTCAAAGATTTCATTAAAAGGAATCCTGCTTATTTGGAAGTGTGTATTTGAACGAAATTGGATTGAGAATGAAAACCGTCTGTATAGTAATCACTATAGAGGCGGTTTTGCTTTTGAGCGCTTGTTCTGTTTATTCTTCATTGTTAATCCTTCATTACTAGTTTAACGTTCTCTATATTTGTGTTCATTTTAGAAAAAAGAGCACTTATGTTGTATTCAATGACGGGTTTTGGAAGGGCGACTGGCAATTTTGGGGCGAAGACCATTTCTGTAGAGGCACGTTCATTGAATAGTAAGTCAACAGACATCAAATTGAAGCTCCCTCAACAGTATAGGCAGAAGGAAATAGATTTGCGCAAAACAGTCAAGGAGTTGGCGGGGCGAGGAAAGGTAGAAATCAACTTAGAGGTACAGTCGGATGAAGAGGTGCTAGGACAAGGCATTAATGCAGGCTTGTACAAATCTTACGTTAAACAGCTTCGAGTGCTCAATGCAGACTTAGGTTTGTCGGAAGGAGAAATCACCGCAGCTGTTCTCAGGATACCTAATGTTATTGAAAATGTGAGTGTCGAGATTGGAGAAGAAGAGTGGACGGCAATCGTGAAAGTGATCGGGGAGGCAATGGCTAAAATGAATGACTTCCGAGAAACAGAAGGAGCGTCCATCGAACAAGATTTCAGGGAACGTGTTGAAGCTATTGCTAGTAGTCTCAAAAGCATCGTGCCTTATGAGGGCGAGCGTATCGACAAGGTGAGGGAGCGGTTGCGCCAGAATTTGAAGGATTTTGTGAATAGGGACAAGGTGGATGAAAACCGTTTTGAACAAGAGATTGTTTTTTATTTAGAAAAGATGGATTTGAATGAAGAGAAGGTACGCTTAGAGCAACATTGTAAGTATTTTATAGAACAACTGGATAGCGATAAGATGGAAAAAGGGCGCAAGCTCAATTTTATCAGTCAGGAGATGGGAAGAGAAATCAATACCATCGGCTCGAAAGCAAACCATCACGAAATCCAGAAACTAGTCGTCAAAATGAAAGACGAACTAGAAAAAATAAAGGAACAATGTTCGAATGTATTGTAGTTTAATTGTCAGTCTATCAAATCGACTGCTAGACCACTCGGCTACAGGACCACTTTGACTATCAAAAATGAAAGGAAAATTACTCATAGTAACAGCGCCTTCTGGGGCAGGGAAAACGACTATCGTTCGGCATTTGTTGAAGACCTTCGACAATTTGGGCTTCTCCGTGTCCGCCACCAATCGTCCGCCGCGTGACTATGAGGAAGATGGGCGACATTATTATTTTCTGAGTACAGAGGCTTTTTTTACGAAAGTAGAAAACCAAGCATTTCTAGAGTGGGAAGAAGTGTATGAAGGGCGTTATTATGGCACGCTAAAGTCGGAAGTAGATCGCTTATTAAATGAAGGAAAGCACATCGTTTTTGATATAGAAGTGAAGGGCGCAACAAATATCAAAAAAGCCTATCCAGATAATTCTTTGGCGATTTTTGTGAAACCACCTTCGCCAGAAGTGCTGTTCCAGCGTTTGCGAGACCGCAATACAGAGACAGAAGATAGCCTCAATCGACGTATTGCTAGGGCAGCGATGGAATTAAAATGCGAAAATCAGTTTGATGTTGTGTTATTAAATGATAAATTGGAGGAAAGCTTGGCAAGTGCAGAGCGCATCGTAGGGGATTTTTTAGAACACAATCTGGTCAAACATGGCGACGCTGACAACGAAGGGCATTAAAATAAGTGTAGAAACGGCATACCATGTCGGCTATTCTCAGCCGAGAGCACAAAAATATTTTTTCGCATATCGTATCACCATTGAAAACCAGAGTGAACATACCGTTCAGCTCATCTCCCGTTATTGGAAAATAACCAATGGAAATGGTTCTATCCGTGAAGTAGAAGGTGCTGGTGTTATTGGCGAGCAACCCGTACTGGCGCCAGGGGATGTACATCAATATGATTCAGGTTGCCCTTTCGTTACAGATATGGGCAAGATGAGTGGTTATTACAATATGGTGAATACGGATTTGAAAACAGCTTTCAAGGTGTATGTGCCAGAGTTTGTGATGGTTGCCCCTTTCAAAGACAATTAAGATTTG
>JAHDBO010000148.1:0-1175 GCA_020630355.1 Saprospiraceae bacterium | reverse complement strand
GAACTGGTGGCAAGAGGCACGGAAGCAGTATCAGTAACCGAAGCGCAGATTGTTCCTGCCACGATTCCAGCCGAGTTTGACGCTCCGATTGTAAAAAATATAGAGGCACCAAAAACCGTTTCCAAAGCGAAACGTACTTCCATGTTAGGTTTGCAAAAACTGATGAAAGCGGAGCGAGCCTACACCTCTACGCTGGATGGTATCTATGGGAAAGGAACAAAAAAAGGCTTCGACCAACTTAAAGAAAACAAGCAATATCAAAAATACCAGTTACTGGCTAGTCTAGCTGAAAAGGGGGCTTCGGACAAACCGAAAAGGAACAGTGTAGAGGAAGCGATTGCCTTGATTCCGCAAAGTAATTTAGCCGCTAAAAAACAGCTCTCCAGCATGGATGCGCCTTTGGCGAAAGCTTATTTAGCGTATGCTTATTTCGTTTCTAAGGACGATACGGCTCAAAAAATGATTAATGGCTTAATGAACGAGGCCATCCAAACGGCTTATGCAGATTACAAAGGCAAAGCGTCATTCGACTATAAATCGACTTATGCTTATGTCGATACCGACCAGTTGTTGAAGCATATCTCGTATATCCATCAAGTCGATAAAACGGTCGCAGCGCCATGTTGGTTGTCTGCTTTAGAATCTGAGGCTTACGCCAAATATTTTACTGGAAAAGTGCCTAGTCAAAACTGTGGAAAACCCTTAGATTGGTCTAGTTTGAATACACTGACAGCAATAGCGGACGATTTGAGCCTTACGGCAAATGATGGATTTGCATTGAGCACGACGGATTTGGAAAATGCGCAGCCTTTGAGTTTAGCAGACAAAACAAAAGTCAAAGATTGGCACAAAGTCTTGTGGCTAGCTATGGACGACTGGTCAAAGCAGCACGCTTTTCATGCAAAATTCGTGAAGCCGCTCAAAATCGCTTATCACGAGAGCTGGATTCAATTGGAAGATTACTTTATCAGCCAAGGGCGTTCTCAGGCAGATGCTAATACTATGGCATTGCAAGCCCTACAGAAGATAGTAGCTCCTAGATTAGAAGCGTATTTGAAGTAGGTGGTCTTTAGTAGTTGGCTTTTGGTCTTTGGTAAGGTTGTAGCATTGCTCGAAATTGAAAATCTTACCAAAGACCAAAGACCAAAGACCAAAGACCAAAGACCAAAGACCAA
>JAHDBO010000147.1 GCA_020630355.1 Saprospiraceae bacterium | reverse complement strand
TTTTCGGTGTGGTATCCCCAATTTCATAAGTAATTCCTACGGCATTATGCCCATATAAAAACCAACCTTTAGATACTGGCTTCGTACTGTTACCAGCCTTTTCATTGACTTTGTAGCCATCGATGTTGCGCTCTAAAGCGGCGAACCAATCATCTATAAAGTTGGGTATCGTAGTGTTATTTCTAATTTTGTTGGTATAAAAAACGTCGTGATAAGTCGAGTGGAAATCCAGACCAAGTACAATACGTGTTTTATCTTTTTTGAGTTGTTTTTCGATAAAAGAAACAACCTGCTTGATTTCTTTTTGATTGTATTTTGACCAATCCCTATTGGTATCTATGCCGCCTGCATTATGTCTCCAATGCCCCAAATCTACACCATCAGGATTGACGATAGGGAAGGAGAGGACTCTGTATTTATTGAAAAAATCATCCGTTAATTCATCGTTGAGTAAGGTTTCCATAAAGTATTGATAGGCATAATACCCTGTGACTTCTGGAGGGTGTTGACGGGTAAGTAGGATAACCAAATCCTTGTTTTTTTTCTCCCCTCGGTATATATCCAAAACAGGTATATCCCGTCCTTGGATAGACTTTCCAATAGTGGAGAGTCGCACAAAATCCTCCTTTCCTTTTACGAGTTGTGTGTACCAGTTTTTAACATGGGTAGAAGACTGGATTTCTTGAGCCGCCACGGTAAGAGGTACTTTGCTTAGGTTTAGTTTTAGAATGGCGGATTTCCCTTCTTTTTTTACAAACTCATCATCCAATAAAGACCACTTTGCTCCTTTTTTGATTTTGGGAGGATACCTGTGCTCGTGATTTTCTGGATATTTCAGTTGAACGTAAAAAGGTTTATCCGTTTTAGACCAAATCTTAAAAGCATAATAAGCACTATGATTGATGGGTTGATTTTCAGGCTCGATGAGAGCGATGGCGGTACTGTCATTTAAAAACTCAAAACCATTTAGCCTAGCCCCATCAAACTCATTACTTGCAAAAACGCTTACTTTATCAAGTTGGTAGGTTTTTTTCTCTTGGTAGGCAATCGTCTTTGTTGTCGTGTCAACAGGTGTTTTAAAGTCAACTGTTTTGACACTTCTACAGGCACTACCTAAAAGCGATACGATAAGTAGTAAAAAGAGAACATTTGATTTTTTATGGAATGGCATTTAGATGAATTTGCTTGAATATTATAGTTTTACGGAACTATATTTTAGAAAATACATTGTTGAACAAATGCAAGGTATGTTAATTATGCTGTAATTTATATTAAAATTTGCAACACTATGAAAAAAATGCCACCAATGGAATATCCGCCATCGTTTTTAATCCAGGGCTTGACCTTAAGATTTGAGGGATGGTATTGATAACTATGGCGCAGGTAGCAATGTCACCATTTACACCTTGGTGGATTTTTGAATTGATATTGGGTGTGCCTTTGATACAGACTTCATCATAAGACTCTGGTAAACCAACGGCAGCTTTAAATTTGAGTTGGATTTTTAAACTACCATCAACGTAAGCATTGCCAGTTTGCATGACGCCTAGCGCTTTACCTTTTGAAATGTGTATACTATCCGTTTGTACGTCCTGTTCGGCAACGACTGGTTCTATAATATCTTCTACCTTATCTAGATTCCAGCCCATTCTACTGGCAATCAGTTGCATGGATTCTGTCAGACCTACATGTCGCAAGCTGCCATCTTGTTTTTTTGCCTCAAATTGATTCAAATCTAATCCAGCTCCAATTTTTTTCTGAAAAGGGATTCTTCTAAATCGAGCATCTTGAAATCGATTGACTTCTACTTTCTGTACGTCTTGGCAGACTGCTGTCAAAAATGTAGGAAGGGCATCCATTAAAAAACCAGGATTAACACCTGTACCTACGACAGCAACATTTGCTTTTTGGGCAGCTTCGTCAATTCTATTGGAAAGGATGGCGTCACAATCCCAAGGATAACTAAGCTCCTCACATGTAGAAACAATAGGGATGCCGTGGGATACAATTTCTTCGATTTGACCTGTAATTCTTTTAAGGTCAGATACCGTTGATAGAATCGCAACATCTGGACGTTCATCTACAATGGCGGCTTCTATATTTTCTCGTATGAGAACCCCATTACGGTCTAAACCACAAATTTCCCCAAAATCCCGACCAATCAGACCAGGCGATTTGTCCACTGCTGCAATGGTTCTGACTCCTTGTCGTTCGTTTAGATACCTTCCTATTTTTTGCCCCAATGGCCCCAAACCAATTTGAATAACTTTAATCATCACTGAGTGATTTTAATCATTGACGGTTGCTTAAATATTAGACATTATTCTATTTTCGATTTTGGTAAAAACATTAGGCTATAAAAGAATGATTTTCAATCTAATATCTAAAGACTAATTACTAATATCTGATTTTAGAATAAAATCTATTGGATGATTTCAAATGTTTATGATATGAAATCAACTTCTTTGGCTAATTTAAAGTAGGAATACATTTTTATTATATGCCAAAATTGCTATTTTTGAAATGCACCCTATATTTAGTAATTCCCACAGAATGGCTTATTTCTGCCCATATTGTACTCAGTTGACGCAAGCCTCACAAGGACAGAATTACTGTTCCAATGCAGGCGACCATATTGGAAAGGTGGAGAATAATGCTTTCTATTTCAAGCAGGCGGAGTTAGATTCTGGTACGCATATTTCGAGGTTATCTATCCGCATGGTACTAGATGGCTATCAATATTATAAAACAGGAAGAAAAGAGAGCATTGTCAAAAAAGACAATTATCTTATCATTAATGAGGGAGAAATATGGCATAGTGAAATCCATGCAGAGAAACCCGTAGAAGCCTTAATTGTAGCGTTTCATCCAGAGTATATCAAGAAGGCTGCTTTTGCTTTTGGAAATGATTCTAGCGCTTTGTTAGACAACCCATTCCATCAAACTAAAGAAGGGATTTCTTTTGAAAAAAGTACCTACGCTCAAGAACCTCAAATAGCAAGATTGTTTTTAAAACTTAAAGGCCAGATTACCTCTGGCGAGTGCAGTGATTTATATTATGAAGAAATTTATTTGGAACTGATGCACTTGATTTTTCAAAATCATCAGAACTATATCAAGCAATCAGAACTAATTCCATTGAAAAAACCTGCCGTGCGCAAGGAATTGTTGAAGCGGTTGAGCTTGGCAAAAGATTATATAGATGTTTATTTAAAAGAGCCTTTAAGCCTAGATTTGATAAGTGAAAATGCTGCACTGTCTCCTTATCATTTTTTGAGGTTGTTCAAGTCGATCTATCAAATCACTCCCCATCAATATATTTTAAAAGAGCGGATGCATCTCGCTAAGTATATGGTGTTATCTGAAACCAAGACTGTAAAAGAGATAGCCTACGAGATAGGCTATGAAGACCAGAGTGCATTCAATCGAGTGTTTAAAAGATTTTATAAAAAAACACCTTTACAAATAAGGAACGACGTCGGGCTAAATAAGTCGTTGTTCTGAGTCCTTATTTTGGCATTCACTTGAATGTCTTAGAAACCGTCAAAAAATAACTTAACGATTTTTGGTGCAATAGCGCCCAAAAGGGATGCCCTTAGCATAGGAAAAATGACTGATATCGAACCTGCCTGCTTGGCTTTGCCATAGAATTTGCAAGCAGGTTTTTCAAGCTATTCGCCAAAATCCTAATCGGGAAGTTATTTCTGTCCTAGCACTTACTTGAACAAAAAAAACGCTCGAACCGAGGCTCGAGCGTTTTTTTTATCCCAAAGGGAACTTCAAACTATTGTTTTTATTCCTGACGTATGACTCTATCAGAAATCATTTTACCATTTTCGAATTCAACTTGAATAAATAGCATACCTGATGGGAACTGCTCCCCATTCAATTTGATACTATTCGCTCCTTCGAAGACTTCAATTACTTCAAAATGAAGTCTCTGACCGTAGATGTCAAAAACGCTCACTTTAGTATTTCCTTTGTATTCCCTGCTATCTATTTTGATAGTAAATGCTCCATTACCTGAAACTGGATTTGGGTATACTTTTAATTGATGTCTCAATTCTTGGTTGAAATCTACTACGAGTATATCAGAATACTCGAAAGCACCATCAAAATCCACTTGTTTCAGTCTGTAGAAGTTAGAACCAAATTGAGGATTCTTGTGGATGAACTCGTAATCTTGATTTTCTACCGTTGAGCCATTCCCTTCAACCAAACCGATAACTTTGAATAGTTGACCATCTGCACTATGTTCCACGCTGAAGTAATCATTGTTTTGTTCAGAAGCAGTTGACCATCTCAGTTGAACAGCTTCTTCAATCGGTGTCGCTGTAAATCTGGTTAATTCTACTGGAAGTGTATTGATAACTACCGTATGGCAATTAGTGGCACTACATCCATCGTCAGTTAGGACTGTGACACATATATTTTTGGTTCCAACGGAGGTCCAATAGACATCGACAGAACTAGTGGAACTAGCCCCTACACCGCCATCAACTGTCCATTCGTAAATAGCATTCGTCACTTCTGGTGTAACAAAAGTTTCTGTTTCGTATCCTGTTGTCGTATTTTCACCCATGATCTGCGCATAGACTTCGTTCGTTTCAGCAGATATATTGAATGTATAGACGACGTTACATCCTGCACTGTTTGTGACTGTTACACTATAAGTGCCAGGAGCAAGCCCCGTTTGACTAGCAGTTGTGGCTTTATTGCTCCAGTTATAAGTCAAATCTTTAGCTTCAGCAGTAACACCAGCTGTTCCAGTTGAAGTTCTACACTCGTAACTTGCAAATGGTTTCGCTGTGAAATTACAATTGTTTTCAACACAGCCCCCGATAGGTTGAGTAACAAATACAGCTGTAGCTTTACTACAAACATCATCCGTAACCGTTACTGCATAAAACCCTGTGGTTATATTTGTAATACTTGCTGTTGTTGCTCCATTACTCCATTGGTAGCTTACTGTACCTACTGTGTTGGAAGCTGAAACACTAGCGATACCTGAATTTCTTTCACAAACATAGCTACCATTTATAGAAAGTGCCATATTGCAAGAAGATGGATCGGAACAAGCAGATGGGGCTACTACGGTAACCGTATTAGAAACACAAGTGCCATCAACATTATCTGTTACGTTGAACGTTTGGCTTCCACCACTGATAGGGTAAGGCCCCATCGTGACAGGCGTATTGTAAGCACCGCTCGTATTGTTACCAAACCAATTAGAACCAGTACCGCTACCCGTAGCCGTCACAGTGAAAGTATAAGTATCGTCATTAGGGTCACTAGGCGTACCATTGTCGTTACAAACCGCTTGGCTAGCAGATATTGATATTGAACAAGGTGCCGTATTAGAACAGGAAGCAGGAGCAAATACAGTGATAGTGTTCGAGACACAAGTGCCATCAACATTATCTGTTACGTTGAACGTTT
>JAHDBO010000001.1 GCA_020630355.1 Saprospiraceae bacterium | reverse complement strand
CACTTAATGACAAGAATATGATATAGCATTTAATCCAAACCCTTTACCTTTATCTTTCTAAGCACCCAGTAGAACAACTATGGCATTCTATTTTAAAGATACAATGAATTTCATATCCAAATTGACCCCTCGTCGATTGTGGAATATATCTAAAGTCTATGGTTCTTTCTATGCGACTAAATGGACGGGGAAGCCTATCCAATGGGGTATGCCATTCACCATTTCGGTCGAACCCACTACTGCCTGCAACCTACGGTGCCCAGAATGTCCTAGCGGTTTACGGGCATTCACTCGGCCGACCGGCAATCTTAAAGAAGATTTTTTCCGAGAGACCATCGATGAAATGGGAAAGGATTTGACTTGGTTGATTTTCTATTTTCAAGGAGAGCCTTATATCAATCCTAACTTCTTGGAAATGGTAAACTACGCTCACAAAAAAGGTATCTATACGATTACTTCGACCAATGGGCATTTCTTGAATGATGAAAATGCAAGAAAAACAATTGAATCAGGGTTGGACCGACTTATTATCTCTGTTGACGGTACCACACAGGAAGTCTATGAAAATTACAGAAAAGCGGGTAAACTTGAATCCGTTTTGCAAGGAGCACGCAATATCGTCAAATGGAAAAAGAAACTAGGAGCTAAAAAACCGCATATCATTTTCCAGTTTTTGGTGGTCAAACCAAATGAGCATCAAATACCAGAAATATATAAACTTGCCGAGGAAATCGGCATCGATGAGGTAAAACTCAAAACGGCTCAAGTGTATGATTACGAAAACGGGAATGAACTCATCCCGACCATTTCCAAATATTCAAGGTATGCCCAGCAAGAAGATGGCACTTATCGTGTCAAAAACGAACTCCTGAATCACTGCTGGAAACTTTGGCACTCTTGTGTCATCACTTGGGACGGAATGGTTGTTCCTTGTTGTTTTGACAAGGATGCAACCCATCGATTAGGTGATTTGAAAAAGACTTCTTTCAAAGAATTATGGCACGGAGAGGCTTATCAACATTTTCGGCAACAGCTTTTACAAGGTCGAGACCAAATCGATATTTGCACCAATTGTACGGAAGGCTGTACGGTCTGGGTAGATGATTAACTAAAAGATTCCTATTAAAATCCTATTAATAAAGCCTCTGAGGCAACCCTTTCCTATACAATTACGTGTATTTTAGCGTATATGACGGGTGAAGCTCTATCCCATATCATCAAAGCTTGCAAGGCGAACAACCGTGATGCACAGAAAAAACTGTACCATCACTTTCACAATTATGCCCTAAGCATAACCAGCCGTTACGCCAAGACCTCAGATGAAGCAAGAGAAATCCTAAATGATGGCTTCCTTAAGGTTTTTACCAAAATTGACAAATACGATTCCAATCTTTCCTTTAAAGGGTGGTTGAGCCGTATTATGGTAAACACTGCTATTGACCATTACAGGAAACACCAGAGCAAACCAACGATTGTAGATATTGCGCATGCACAGCATTATGAAACACGAGCAGATGCTGTCCATAATCTGAATTATGAAACATTGATGGGAATGGTAAGACAATTACCACCAGCCTATCGTGTCGTATTCAATCTCCACGCAGTCGAAGGTTTTAAACATCCAGAAATTGCAGAAAAACTAGGTATCTCTGTAGGGGCATCCAAATCTAATTTGGCGAAAGCCAGATTAAAATTGCGCGCTATGATACAGTCTATTGAAGGAAAAAAAAGTAAACATGCTGGATAAAGATTTTGATAAGCTATTCGGCGAAAAGCTAGGGGAAACCCAATCTTTTCAAACCGCCAACGAAGACTGGGAGAATTTGCTCCCACGACTCGAACGAGACAAAGTACGCATCATTCCGTACAAAGCCTATCTAGTAGCCGCAACTGTAGCCATGTTGCTTTTGGCCAATGGGTATACTTTGTATAGATTAAATCATTCTGAAGGGCAATTACAAGACATTCGTGCTAGTATTATGGAGCAGTCGCAGCAAATAGCTGCCGTGCAAGAAGCTAGACAACAGCCCGCAACTACAAGTACAGCTATCACTACACCAGTTGCTTATGTTCGTAAAAATACAGTTGTCTCTCAAGTGGCAGCACCTTCAACAAGTCAAACTCCACGAGCTGTTGCTGTTGCAAAAACCGTTCAAAAACCTAAAAAGACCTTTACATTTGCTGAAAACAGCTCCTTGACCTTTATGCCACTTTGGACTGGTCAAAAGTTTAAGGCACCGAATATCAACACTGCCCCTGGCATCTCAAATGGTGCTCGCATCCAACTAGGCGTCGCCAATAAAAATCTTTTTTCTAATAAAAAACAAAATCCTTCAACGACCTCTACGTCAGACTTGAACCCTTATCAGAAAGCTTTGCTCAATCAAGTTTTGGACTATAATGAAATCCAGCAAGCTCAGAAGAAACAACAATTTAAGCAAGATAAAAAGCGCATCGACTTCGACAAGCCAGATGTCGTGGATGCCGAGCCAGCAAAAGCATTATCGAAAGAAAAACACTTAATCCAAGAAAAAGAGAACAATAAACAAACGTATAGTCCATTCAGCTTGGTGGGTGTCAATGTTGGCTCTGTCGTTGGAGCAGGATTAATCAGCAACAAATTCATGCAGCAGGATTACAATGAGGTCGTAGAAGGCGCAGTGAATGCAGGTTTAAGAGTTGAGTTTGATTTTGCTGGAGATTTGAGATTGTACTCTGACTTGGAATACATGAACATCAATCGCTGGACCGATGATTTTGACAATACGGCGGTTCCCGACATCGAGTCCCCTGGCCCAGAATTCAAGTTAGATGCAGTCGTCTTGAATCAGACCTTCTATCAATACACACTTGGAATGAAGTATTTCTTCGATAGCAAGGCTGCATGGCAACCGTTTTTGGGCACTGGCTTCTCATCCCAACTCACTTCCAACCAAAAATATAAATACAATTATACCAACTTAATCACCTCCGAAACGGCCGAAACAGACTTGGAAACCAAGGACCGTTCTTTTATTTACAATACGGTCAATATCAATGCAGGGATGGAATATAATTTCTCTAGGGACTTTATGTTGCAATTGGAGGGATATTACAATACAAATATTAAAAAAGAATCCGCTTCTATACCCAATTTATACGGGGTAAAAGCCTCCATTTTATATAATATTTAAAAAATATTTTTGGTGTAGGCAACCCTTTTGAAACCTACTCCGTGTATATAAATAACTAGTGAGAGTTTTTCATACTAATTTTGATTTTGGTTTATGGAATAAAATAATCGGTCGGGGCGCCGACCGGTTATTTTCCTAAAAAACATCTCAACAACAAGCTTTTTCAATTTGTCACCAATATATCCAATAGCCTTCCAGAAGTGGGAGGCTATTTTTTGTTTTGCCCCTCCAAACTATTTGGGCGGTTTATTTGTATAGAAATTAGCTATTTTTGCGCAAGCAATAATGAAAATCATTTTTCATTAATTATTTCTCATTTTCAATCATAAAAAGATGTATCCAGCAGATTTGGTTGCCCCAATGGCAAAAGACTTGACAGATTATGGGTTTGAATCTCTTCAAACTCCAGAAGCAGTAGAGGAGGTATTGGGTCAAAAAGAAGGAACAGTATTAGTTGTTGTCAACTCTGTATGCGGCTGTGCGGCTGCTAATGCACGTCCAGGTGCGAAGATTTCAATGGACAATGACAAGAAGCCAGCAAAAGCCGTAACAGTGTTTGCAGGTGTGGATAAAGCTGCAACCGATAAAGCCAGGGCTTATATGTTGCCTTACCCTCCTTCTTCTCCATCTATCGGATTGTTCAAAGATGGAAAATTAGTTCATTTTTTAGAGCGTCACCACATTGAGGGCCGCTCGGCAGAGATCATTGCCGCCAACTTAAAAATGGCTTACGACCAGTACTGTTAATACTAGCCTTTCAAAGCTAAAGGCAATCCATTTTAAAAAAATAAGAAGACCTAAGAGCAAATTGTTCTTAGGTCTTTTTCATCGAAGTCATTCAACATTTATACTATGAATAATCTTGGCCTAGAGAAAGGAACAATTCGGCTTGTAATGCATGATGCACATTGGGAGGATTATTTTTTAATAGAATCCAAACGTATCCAGCAAGCCCTCTACAACGAAACACTCCCTTTAGAACATATCGGCAGCACTTCCGTGAAAGGGCTTGTCGCCAAACCTATCATTGATATAGCAGGAACTTTGGCTTCGTTTGATAATATTCAAGCTATTGCAAAAGCGATGGAAGACCTCGGCTACACTTACAAAGGAGAAAATGGTATTGAAGATCGGCATTTTTTCACCAAAGGCAAGCCGACTACTTTCCACGTACACCTAACGCTTGAAGGGCATCCCATTTTTGAAAATCATATCCGCTTTAGAGATGCTTTGAGACAAAACCCCGCAGCGATTCAAACCTATAATCGATTAAAACAGGACTTACTGAAACGCTTTCCCAATGATAGAAAAGCGTACACGGAGGGGAAACATGATTTTATCCAATCTATATTACGGGGCGGTTTTGACGCATGAAAAAAACCATAAAACAAACCAACAGAAACGAACCGAGCAGCCCAGCGATAAACCAGCGTTCTTGGTCGTTTTTTACCGTTGAGGCCAAATAGACAGGATTGGGCTCGTTCGGGCTACCCTGCCCATAGTTGCGTTGCCAATTCTCTAAATTGCTATTGTCTAAATTTGGTGCTAATAAATCTAAAGTAAATAGCGTGTCTGTCGCTTCCATTTGGTAAGCTACTCTATCAACCAACTCCAAATCGCCAGTGTACAGCTCCAAGCTTTCCTTTACTTTATTGATACCAAATTGAAAGTTCCCCACTACCGTCCCTGCTTCGGGGAAATGCTTCCTAAACTTTAAGGTGTCTTCACATAAGACCAAATAGGATTTTGACGCTAGTTTTTGCTTAGGTAAAATAAAACTTTTCTTTTTGGACTTTAAGACCCAACCCTCCAAATCCACCTTTTCGGAGGAAGCGTTGTACAATTCGAGCCAATCGCCAGATTTTTTGTGGTTAGAACTGATTTCATTGATAAAAATCTGGTCTTCCAGCGCGTATTCAGCGCGCTCAAAGACGGCTTTCACTGTTTTGGGCCCGTTTTTCAAACTCAAGGTTATCGCCTTGTCGGATACGACACCCTGTGCTGTTTCCCAGTGAGAAAATTGATAACCTAGTTTTGGGCTTGCTTCCAGTCTTACAGGAATATTTTGAAAATAATCCCCCTCAAACGAGTCTTTGATTTTGATGTAGTTATTCAGACTCACTTTGCCCTCTCCTTCTACCAGTACCTTCAACCGATGCATCTTCCCCGTTTGAAACATCTTATTTAAGTGCTGTTTCATATAAACTGGGCGCTTCTCCATAAAAGTCCGCATGACTTCTAAATGCCGTTCCCATTGCTTCGAGGATAGGTTCCAACGTTGGTGATGCCTGCCTATTTCTGGAGCTAAATCCGACAACATGGCGTCGAATTTTGCACGCATTCTTTGCTTATCAAAAGTCGTATTCAGATGGTCCGCAAAACGATTGACAAACTCTTGTTTGAAAGTTTCATTTTCCAACAAAGAACGGAGTACAAAGGTACTCCAAGGCGGATTGGGCCAATACGGTCCGTCTTCTTCCGTAAAAAACGCCAAGGCATCATTGCGATACGTCTTTCTATCATACAAATCAAAACCTACATCCGTATCGTACAAAATCCAACGCCATTTGCCTCCTTCTGTCTGCGGTCGCCAAAATTTGATATTACCACCTGCGTCCGTATTCCCAAAAAAGATTTGAGCAATCTGATAATTCATAAAGTTGTCCACTTCCATTTGTGTCTGGATCGAGGCATAATTTTCAGGAAGACGCATATCTTTCTCCTTCATAAAATCCAGCATCCGATAATAGTGACGCCCATTCCCTTTTTTTACATAACCTTTATGTTCTAGCAAATCAATGCTATCAGGATGTACATTTTGGTGAGAAGCGATAAAGTATGTATTCACCTTTTCACGGATATTGTAAATTCCCCAGTATTCGCCATTGATATAGACATGAGAGGGTCGGTAAGCCTGTTTTTCTATATCCCAATGGTCGAGCAGCCCCGTCATAAAAGCATCTCGAAAATGGCTCTTCCCAAAATCGCTACCTGAATTGCGCAGAACGAGATATTTGTATTTTTTTAGTTTCTGATTTTTGAAAACGGGGAATTTGAATCGTTTTGTGCCGTACCGTTTCCTAGAAATGAGTGCGAGCGATTTTTGTGGAAAAACTCGGCTCAAACCACCAAAAACCCGCATTCCAGAGATACTGTTGTACAGCTGCCGTCCATCAGATTCATAGAACTCCGTATTGATTTGAACCTCTTGCCTACTCCAGAAATTTGCCCCATAGCGCGCTATCGTCGTGTCTGCTTTAGGTCCTTTTTGAAAGAGCCCTTTTTCTTCATCAAATAAAAGATAGGGCGTAATCGCAATGGAAATCGTGGGAAAATTCGTCTCAGGTTCGTTGATAAAAAAAGTCTGCGTGACAACAGCGCTCTTCTCATCATCTCGGAAAGCAGCCGCTCGGATAACGGTTGTTTTGTCAATTGTTATCGCACCATCATATTTAGCGGATTCTACCGAAGGGATATTCCCATTCAGCGTGTAATGGATGCGTGCTTGGTCTGCATGAAGTTTGATTTGCTGTGGCACATCGTAGTAACCACCTGCTTGTAAAAATTCTACCCGTAGCGGAATTTCATCAAAATCTTGTGCATTTGCCGAAAGGCAAAAAAAGAGAAGAATATAGAATATGAATAATTGCTGCTTCAAAACCAAAATCGGGATTCAAGGTAAATTTACCTTGAATCCCGAAAGAACCTAAAAAAATGAGGTGTTTTCTTTGGAAGCAAATCACCCTATTGTCTCAAAAGAGTGATTTACACCAGTATACTATCACTGTTTAGCCCTTATAAAAAGGCGCTTTAACCACAGTGGCTTTATATTTCTTCTTGCGGATAGCGATATTAATCTCCGTCCCTGTTTTGTGGAATCCAGTAGCAACGTAGCCCATCCCAATCGGCTTATCCAGCGAAGGGGACTGCGTACCAGAAGTGACGTTTCCAATCACATTGCCTTCCATATCTTCAATCTCATATCCCTGCCTTGGCACACGACGGTCTTCCAATTCAAAAGCCACCAAGCGCTTTTTCAGACCCTCCGCTTTCTGGGCAATGAAATAATCTTTGGATACAAAGTCATCCTCGTTCTTGAGCTTGGTAATCCATCCCAAGCCTGCTTCCAAAGGAGAGGTCGTATCGTCAATATCGTTCCCATACAAACAATAGCCCATTTCCAAGCGCAAGGTATCCCTAGCGCCTAGTCCGACCGCTTGAATGTCCATTGCTTGACCCGCTTCAAAAATAGCCTCCCAGATTTGCTCTAGTTTATCTTCTGCCACATATAGCTCAAAACCTCCAGAACCCGTATATCCAGTGGCTGAAATCAACACGTTCTCAACCCCTCCAAAAGTCCCTTTCTCAAAGGTATAGTACTTCATATTCTCTAAGTCAACGCTGGTCAAAGACTGCATAGCCTTCGCCGCATTCGGTCCTTGTACCGCCAGAAGTCCTGTCTTCGAGGAAATGTCAATCATGGCGGTATCAAAGTCGTTATGCGACGCTATCCAATCCCAATCTTTTTGAATATTGGAAGCATTGACCACCAACATAAAGGCCTGCTCCCCTTCAGAGCAATAATCTTCTGGCAAGCGGTATACAAGCAAATCATCAACTATGCCCCCTTCATTATTGGGCAGACAGGAGTACTGTGCGTCTCCTATCTCCAACTTGTTGACATCGTTGCTCGTTACTTTTTGTACCAGCTTTGCTGCTTCTTTACCACGTACGATAAACTCTCCCATGTGGGACACATCAAAGACACCGACATTGCTCCGAACCGCTTCGTGTTCGTCTTTGATATTGGTATAAACGATAGGCATATTATAGCCTGCAAAACTCGCCATTTTTGCGCCTAGTGCAATGTGCTTTGCAGTGAGCGGTGTATGTTTTAATGCTTCCATGATTCTTTATTTTTGGTCAAGGCAGCACAAAGATAGAGAATGGTAGGGATTTAATTTTCAAGAAAATCAAAAAGCAAGGGCATTCCGAATTCAATCGAAATGCCCTTATTTTCTTTCCTTTAGATAAAGATTATTTCTTCCCTTTCCAGCCGTCTTTCAAGGTAATCGTTTGATTGAAGACCATGTGCCCAGGCGCAGAGTCTGGGTCTACGCAGAAATAGGCTTTACGCATAAACTGGAACCTTTCCCCCACTTTGGCTTCCGCCAAATAGGGTTCTACATATATTTTATCCAGTACTTTTAAGGAGTTTTCATTATAGAACTCTAGAAAGTCCTTGTCTTCATGATTTGTCGGTTGTGGATCGGTAAACAAAGTATCATAAATCCTAGCCTCTGCCGTCAAAGCATGCTCTATGGAGACCCAGTGCAGCGTCCCCTTTGCCTTGATGCCGCTCGTATCCGAACCACTACGACTATCTGGATAATAGGTACAGTGAATCTCTGTAATTTCGCCCGCTTCGTTTTTGACACATCCTTCACAATGGACGATATAAGCACCTTTCAAGCGCACAGTACGCCCCGGTGCCATTCGGAAGTATTTACGATTGGCTTCCTCTTTGAAATCCTCTCTTTCGATGTATAATTCTCTAGAGAATGGCACTTTCCTCGAACCAGCCAACTCATCCTCTGGATTATTAATTACCTCCAAATCCTCTGTTTGGTCTTCTGGGTAATTCGTAATGACCACTTTCACAGGGTCAAGCACGCCCATGACACGAGTCGTCGTCTTGTTCAAGTCTTGCCGTACAAAAAACTCTAGCATGGACAACTCATTCAAGCGTTCTCGCTTGGAAATCCCTGCTCTATCACAAAAGGCACGCAGTGCCGCTGCTGGATAGCCTCTGCGTCGCATCCCTGAAATCGTAGGCATACGTGGGTCGTCCCAACCTGCTACAAAGCCTTGTTCGACTAATTGTTTCAATTTACGCTTGCTCGTAATCATGTACGATACGTTCAGTCGAGCAAACTCAATTTGTTGTGGATGGAAGACTTCTACTTGATCGATCAACCAATCATATAATGGGCGATGCACCTCAAATTCTAGAGTACAGATGGAATGTGTGATGCCTTCGATAGAATCCGAATAACCATGCGCCATATCGTACATCGGGTAGATATTCCACTTATCGCCAGTACGGTGGTGTGGCACTCTTTTGATACGATAAAGAAAAGGGTCACGCAAATGCATATTGGGGTTTGCCATGTCGATTTTAGCACGCAGTACTTTCGAGCCGTCTTCAAATTCCCCGTTTTTCATTCCTTCAAACAAGCGTAAATTCTCCTCTACGGAGCGATTGCGATAAGGGCTTTCCGTCCCAGGCACGGTAGGTGTGCCTTTCATTTCTGCCACTTCTTCTGCCGAAGAGTCATCCACATAAGCTTTGCCTTGCTTGATTAAATCAACTGCATGTGCATACAATTGGTCAAAATAGTCCGAGGCGAATTTCGGCTCACCAGCCCATTCAAAACCCAACCATTTGACATCGTTCATGATTGATTCTACAAATTCCGTTTCCTCTGTCGCTGGATTGGTATCATCAAAGCGGAGATTGGTCTTACCGCCGTATTTTTGCGCCAAGCCAAAATTCAAGCAAATAGACATCGCATGCCCAACGTGAAGATAGCCATTGGGCTCAGGCGGGAAACGGGTATGTACTCGTTTGTCATTTTTGCCTGCTGCTAAGTCTTCTTCTACGATTTGTTCTATAAAGTGTAAGGATTCCTTTTCCTCCATTGGTATCGCTTAATTGGTTTAAGATTGCAAAAATAGTTTATTCTGTATTAGATTTTATTCCAAAATCATATTTTAGAGATTGGCAGTTCATTTTTAGATTGAGAATCACTGTTTTACAACTTTCTGATTACACTAAAAACGAATGTATGATCATCTTTAAAAAAAACTTTCCTCAGACAAGTTTAGTTCCGCAAAGTAAACTAGAATTGGGACATTACATATTCAAACAACACGAGTCGTCCTACTTCAAAAGCAGGACGACTCGTAATGGCCTATTTGTCACAATCTATATTTTATTTTTTCCTCATAGCCAAAACTGCAACCAAAAGGACTACGAGTACGCCAATGACAACTACGTAAGGATTCTGATACCAAAGTTCCCCACCTCCTTCATTGACATCTACATCTATCAGTTGTGCAGAGATTTGGTTTACAAATACGACTTGTAACACTAATAAGGTTACCAATTGAACGCTGAGTTTGCTTAGATTTTTCATTTTAATTTTTTTGCTTAATTTAATATATGATTTGTAAGATCAGCAAATGGAATTACTGCCAATTACTGATGTTTTTTTGGGCCTTTTAATCAAGTAAATACAAGCCAATTGATGGGGCGTTTAAAGTAGTCTTTTACCGCTGTTTCCCCTGAAATCTGCCCACTCAATTAACTCGTATTGCTTATTTAATCTCCGCTAGTTCTTTCTTGATGGAATCATACAGCGATTCCTTCGCTTCTAAATCGGCTTTGGCACTTTCTATATTTTGGTCGATACCTTCTAAGGAGATTTTCCCTTGTTGGATTTCTTTTTTCAGGTCTTGGATTTCTTCCTGATGCTCGGTTATATCTTCTTCCATATCTTCGATGTCATCCTGTTTTCGTTCTCTTTGCTTTTGGTAATCCTTCAGTTTATCCTGTGCCTCATCAAGCAGATTTTCACAGTGCAACGGCACTGTATATTTGACAAACCGTTGTGCCAACCGCTGGATGTTTTTGAAGGTATTGGGATGGCTATCTTCGGCAATGAAAGTACCCGATTTGTCCTTTGCATAAAGATGGAGCACAGCATACTCGCCAAGTTGTCGGAAGTGGGCAAATAATTTAAGCGGTTCATTACTCAGCTCTGGCATCAGCGTCATTTCTGTTTCCAAAAGGTCTTTTTTTCTGAATAAGCCATATCCACTAATATCGTTGTCATTCTCATCTTCCATAAAATCGTTCCAATAAGATTTTGCTTTTGCCACGTCCATCTCAAATCTGACATTAAAGGAAGACACAATATCCCCTTCATGGTTACATTCTCCTTTTTCCATTTCAAATATACTATTCGACCAAACGATGACCGGAACAGTTAACAAAAACATTATGATTATTTTTTTCATCTTTTTACTTTATTTTACCACTAGAACGGCTTGAAAACCAGGTATGTTCAATTTCATCATTCTCAGAGGTCCATTGAACATCTCATAACCTACAGAGTTTTAGTAATGCTCAAAGTGCATTTAGAAACAAGTTAAAATTCCTAGATGGTATGGGTTTATAATTTACAGCGGAAGAACTGAAAATGGAAAAACTACTTTTAAATCCTGCATTATTCGACAAACTCATTGTACAACAACAACTGCAATGTGTCGTTTGTGTTTTTACCCGTTGGTCGGGCAAATCCCATATTATGCGCAGAATGTTGGATAATATTTCAGATAGTAAACCACGTAATATTAGCTTCTTTGCAATTGACAAAGACAGCCATCCTGTATTGGTTCAGAGAATGGGCATACAAAGTGTCCCGACCTTATTGTTCTTCAAGAAAGGGGATTTGATAAACGAAATAAGCGGCCTGGTTGCCGAATCAGAGATTCTTGAACTCATAGAAGACACTTTTAACATGGAAGCTGCTTAAGCTTCTTCTTTCTTTGCTTTGACAACTAGAAAATAACTGAGCGAAACTATCACAAGTGCCTGAGCGACACCATATCCCATCAAATCAGCCTGTCCATCCCACGTGATAATTTTTCCTGTAAAGGAAATCCCCAATACCACAATAATCATCTTGACGATAATCCCCTTTAGCTCGTCCATGCTAGATATAACCAACCAAGCTGGCAAACCATTTATCTTATCTATAAAAAGCTCATAAAGCATGATAGCGATTGTAAAAAGGGTAATCCCTATCAAAATCATATCAAGCGTATGCAATACTTTTTTGACGACCACATCCCCATCTAATGCTGCAGAGAAAATCAGTTCAAAGATATTGGCAATCTTTATAAAGGCATACCATTCAATTCCTATCGCCAATAGGGCAATTCCTATTATACCAATAAAAGTGGTCGCCTTAAGCGACCACCCGAAAAGGTTAGAGAACTTCATTGATATTAGGTTTAGATCTTATTTTTATATGCTTCATTGAAAAACAAGATTTTGTAGCTTTATAGTTATTAGATAAGGGACTTAGCAAATAATAGCTTTTATTCTAAAATCAGATATTAGTCTTTAGGTATTAGATTGAAAATCATTCTTTTATAGCCTACTGTTTTCACCAAAATCGAAAATAGAATAATGTCTAATAGACTAGTTCATATAGTCACTAAAGTGAGCATTGAGTTTTTCCTTTTAAGGACTTCGTTTTTTTGGCGCATAACCGAGCTACGGACTCAAAAAATTCGGCGTTCAAACGGAAATTATTATTTTTCAATTTAGTGAAATTGCTTTGTAAAAAAGTCTGATACCTATATTAGTTTTCACCATTCCCATTAGTAGAGCTTAAAAGTGCTTTTTTAGGATAAATATCATCAATGCGCACTCCTCCTTCCACACCGAAATCCAAGGTTCGTATTGGAAATGGTATTGTGAACCCTTCCTTATCCAATGCCTTCTTGATCGCAATAATCGCCTTACTTCTAGCGGATTTATATTCCGCATGGGTCACGATGCGCTGCCAAAAATGTACTGTAAAGTTAATAGAACTATCTCCAAATTCTGTAAAGTACAATGCTACAGGTTTGCTATCTATAAATTCTATATTGTTTTCAATCGCGTTAACTACAGTGTCCTTGACCTTCTCCAAATCATCATTATAAGCTACTCCGCAATTGACCTCAATACGCCTTCTAGGCGTATGCGAATAATTTTTGAGGGGGTTTTGAAGGACGTCTTTATTCGGAATAATCACCTCTTGCCCGTCGGGTAAGTCAATGATTGTAGAGCGCAGGTTGATCGACTTGATCTTCCCTTCGAAACCATTTGTTGCGACTAAATCTCCAACCGAATAATAATCTCTTACGGACATCAGGACGCCCGAGAAGAGATTGACCATCGGATCTTGCAATGCCAAACCTATGGCCAGTCCAACGACACCAGCACCCGCCAACAAGGAGGTCAATGCTTTATCCAAATTTAGGATTCCCAATACTAAAAACAAGGACAAAAGCATGAATGCGGCCGTCGCTATATTGGACAGTACACCTGTAACGGTGTCGTTTTTCGTCGCTTTCCTAAGCCCCTTTTGAGCTATTTTCTTAATATAAGTTGACAGAAAAAAAGCGACACTCATTACTAGCACCGCTAGTATTATATTGGGCAAATTGGTAATAATACCATCTAACCACCCCTCTAACTTACTTACCAGATTATCCCAAGATTCATTGAACTGTTTCCACATATTTTTGTATTTCTGTTTTTTTTAATCAATTACGAACGAGCATACCTGTATACGGCACATATTGGTACATTTTTCTCTGGCATATCTGACTCTTCGACACAATGCACTACGCCGCCACTATTCAACACTCCTCTTACCGCAAGCTCCAATAAGGCTTCGCTTTTCTGTTTCCGTTTGGAATGGAACTTTACCGTGTGGCTTTTAGGCTCGTATTTACCCCAAATACGCTTCGTATTTTTTTGAATATAAAGTACGTCTACTCGACCTTCTATAGAGGCTGGAATAATTTCTTGCGAAAAAGTACTGGCCCAATTCCTAGAGCGATAGCTATGGAATAGGTTTTTTTCTGCTTCGTATTTTGATTCAAAATAAGGCTGTATTGCCGACCAAGCCTTTTCGTGTATCAAGACGGGGTCATCATTTTCAGGATTCCCACTTACATGATTGTTGACGATATTGCTATATTGACTGACAGACCTATATATAGGTACGAGATAGTCGACGGCATGAATCACCAAGGGCGCCTTTTCATCGTGCAACATCTCCATCAAGCCACTGTCAATCAATCGAAAATACTTCGTTAGCTCTTCATTTTTATCATCTTTCCCTGCACCTTGTCCATGATAAAATACATTGCTACCATTATTATGCTGCTTGACATGTGAGGATGTCGTACCATCTCCCCCTATCGCCATTTCTAAATTCTGTGGCGTAATATCTTTGATATTTACAGGGATGATATGATTCGGATGGCCTTCAAAAAAACGAACTTCGTTTTGACTCAATGCCAATATAAAAAAGCGTTTATCCTCTTGAATTTTACCTGCCAAAGGCCGGATGAAAAATTGATTGTCTATGTGTACCATCTTGCGTTCTACACCAGGCAACCTAAAATAGTGGCATTTTTCTCCTTTCAAGAAAATCGCCAAGCAATCTGATTGATACAACCAAAACTGTTCGTCGTCATGTAGTGCGTACGCTTCTGCCAAATACTTTAGGCTATCCTTTTTAGTCCAACCCTTATCCACTAGCTTTTCTACAACTTTAGATAGTGCATTTTTCAATCTTATCCTATCTTCTTGGCTAGTACCTGCTCTTGACGTGGGCACGTATATACTGATACAAGGTTCTATTGAATTTCCTTTTTCACTAATCAGTTGACTTAAAATTTCATGATTTAATTCCATCTTTTCTTCTGTATTTTTTTATTTAAAATATATGTTATAATCACACCGGGGGACTAGTTGACCTGTGTCAACAGTCCTGAACTCAATTAATTACTAATGTGTTGTTTAACTGGAAATTGGCGTCGGGTAACGCTACATAACTAAAACGGAAAGTATGGGTACATGTTCGATTCCAATGAAAAAGACCTGAGCTAAATCAACTCAGGTCCCCTTTTTGTACGTTTGAGCCAAAGACTCAGTACGAATTTAGACTTTGTTCCTTGTTTTGAACCCGTTTCAGAAATTGGGACAGCTTATCATTCAGCTCTCCTTTAAGAGGCTTTGTTAAATATCCTTTTATGCCATCCTTACAACGAAACCAAAATAATGCAAAAGAGGGCCCCTCTACAAATGTCTCTTCTTCAACTATTTCGCAATCCCATGCGTCATAAACATTAAGGCTGTCTTTGTCCACTAAATGGCTACCGTTGAAAAGAAAAGATTTTTTGTACCCCTTGGCCCTGGCCCGATTAATTCCATCTATTATATTCCTTTTCGAAGTGTAAATCATAGTGTATAATTTTTGTGTGTTCAAATTATTGACTTCAATGCATCTTTACTTGATTGGCGTTTTTTGTCCCTGTATTTCCTTAAAGACCGTTGTGTTTCTTCATACATCTCCTTCCATAGCCTGGGCAGATGTTCTGATTTTTGATTTAATACTAGTACCTTATCACGAACCTTCAACATTACAGTTGCTTTGTATATCGGTCTTTTTACACCCTCTTTTTTCAAGAAAACCCGAGCCTCATTGAGCCATTGAAATTTCTCTTTTACAGTTCTGAGTTTCCATTTAATAAAACGTACATATTTATTGGGTAGACCTGCTGTGTTCTTTACAAAAACGATCATTGCCATAACCAATGTTTTATAATCTAACTATTGTCAGATATAGTTTTAAACTACAACGGCTAGGGCTGTTATATGTTCGATTTTACATATACTTAGTAACGGACGAAAAACAAGTTGACGATTTGGGAACCAGCCTTGTCCAAGCAGAAAAATACAAATGAATTTAATTGACATTCTAACTATGTATTGGTATAAGATAACCCTTTGAGAAAAAGGAGAATATTTCCCTAGCTTTTTATTTATAAAAAAAGAGCCGCTTCAAACATAAGTTTAAAGCGGCTCTTTAACAATGTATCCTACCAACGACGTTATTGTTTATTAGTCACTCGAATACCTGTATCAATGGGGTCACATAAAATCTGTTTTTTTGTAGCGGCTTTTGTAATCCCTAGTGCCGCACTACGTGCCAAGTCCTCACAACTCAAATCTTTGTTTTGTAACTTATAATGCACTAATGAGCGATTATAATAAGCCTCTGCTAGATCTTCATTTAAGCTGATAGCTTTATCATAATCACGAAGTGCTTCCTCCAACTCGCCCATCAAGAAGCTTATATTTCCTCGGTTTTTATACAATAAGGCATTACTCGGATATAGCCTAATAGACTTTGAAAGATCTGAATGTGCCCTATTGAAATCACCTAACATTTTACTGGTCAGCCCTCTATTGATTAAAGAAGGGGATTTAGTGAAATCACTTTTCTCCATTGCTTTAGAGTAATCTCTCACCGCCATAAGATACTGCCCCAAACTCTTGTGAACCTTTGCCCTTTCAAAATAGGCTTTCCCCATTGCGCTATTGATAGAAATGGAACGGTTAAAATAATCCAGCGCGGTCTCTTCATCCCCTTCAATACGGGCGATTCTACCTAGTTTATAGTAGGTCATTGCATTCTCGATATTGTAAGAAAGTGCTTTTAGGAGTTCCGCTTTTGCTGTTTGTATTTCTCCAAGTTCTATCAAAGCGAAGGCTTTCAAATCCATCGCATAATTAGAATCCGGATAATTGGTGAGGTAAGCGTTTGTTTGGTCAACTGCTTCCTGATATTCTTCCAATTCTATCAAATTTAGAATACTCATAAAAAACTCAAAACTACCTCCTGAAAAACGTTCTTTGTCGAACATATTGTCTAGGTAGTCTCGATACTCATCCACCCGATCCTCTACGGTTAAGGAGACCAGAGCTTTATTCGGCTCTGTTTCTAGTAGTGCTATAATTCCTTTTTTTCCATAAAAATCATATAAATATAGCGCAAAGGGGTTGATTTGAAGCGCCCTATCCAAATCCTTTTTTGCCTCGCTAGCTTGACCATAGCGCATCTTTAATTTCGCCCTTTTAATCAGTGCTTCTACCGAGTAAGGATTAGAAATCACCTCTTCATCCAACATAGAAAAAGCAACATCTTCATCCATTAAAAAATAATCATCGGCTCGCTCTAATTTAAACCCTTGTTCATTGTCAAGACCTTGTGCTGTTACTATTTGCATGAGGCAAAATAGGAGTAAACCACTCAAATACAATTTATCTTTCATTTTCATCCGTTTTAGTGTTTAAATCATTGCAATTATCCACCACTAAAACAGTCATTCCCCTCTGATGTTCAATTATTTAAAACAAAAAGGGGACCCTCCCACAAGGATCCCCTGAATTTGGTCAAAGTGACCAAAACACTGCTCAAATTTTTATTAGCACAAAACGATTATGCCGCTCTATGGATAGTTTAGATAAAGAACCTACCCCAGAAATATAATTAACTTTTATTTTGTGTATCAGTTTTATACTACCTCAAAAATAGGTGCTAAAACCACTATATACAAACCAAAAGAGTTTGGATTTAAAAATCCAAACTCTTTTGGTCTTATTGACAAAGATTTCGATTATAGAACATGACTCTGTTCATGCGTTTCGGCATTTTTCTGCCATTTATCTCGTGAAGAACTGAGAAAGTCTTTCGGAAGTACGCCATATCTTTCCTTGAATCGTTTGGCAAAGTGGCTCTTATTCTGATACCCTACTTCTTCTGCCACTGCTCCTATATTCATTTCATTTCTCAGTATGAGCACACTTGCCCTTTCCAAGCGTTCTTCTCGAAGAAATTGCCTGATTGTTTTTTGGTATAAATCTTTAAATCCTTTTTTGAGTTTTTGTTGATTCAATCCAACAATTTTTGCGAGCTCTGGAATCGTTGTTGTGACGGAAAGGTTGTCTTGTATATATTGTTTTGCCTTTTTGATAGCTTCTAAGTCTGAAGGTTTATAATTTAAAACCAGGTTCCTACCCTCCACCTCTTCACAGTATTGGTCTATCAGACAAGCCACTAGTTCTAGCGTCTTGGCCTCGCTGTAGGTATAGTTGACCAAGCCCGGTATTCTTTTATTATAAATTTTTTTAATGCACTCCGTACAAGAAATATTGTAAGCATTCATATAGAAAAATGAGACCCGGCTTTCAATATCTTTGAATGTAGACACTAATATCTCTGGTAGGTTTTCAAGGGTCGATTCTATTTTGCCTAAATAGCGGTAACGGTCAATCATAGCAATGATAAACCGGTGCTGACCGCCGCCGTTTAGATATATGAATTGACTCCTCCCTTTGACATTCGACACAATAGAAGAAGACTCTATTGGTAGCCGATACTGGATATGATTGTTATCAAGATGATGGATAAAATCACCTTTTATATTGAAAACAAATAAGAGTGGTTTGATAGAAGCGTCTGTGATATTAATAGTAATACTATCTCTGAGATGGATATCAACCATTAAAAGTGATAGCCCCATTGGAAACTCAAATGCTCTGACAAAACCACTTCCATTCGATTTTGGAACAACGATTTCACATACTTTGTTTGTGATTTGGGTTTGTTGTCCCAGTGCTTCGCCCAAAGCTTTGACCACCCCTACTGCATTGTTTATTTTTGGTTTAACTACCATCATTCATTTACACTAAAATGATTGAAGCCCTGGTTTGTTCGATTATCCAACAAAAAAAGTTCAACAAAAAAAGGTTGGCCCTTACAAAGAACCAACCCAATTGAGCTCTTAATCCCCAGCATTTGAGATAGTGGCGGCACACTACAAAGAGGGCCGCCACAGAGCCCAATACTCCAATTAGAGTACCCCACAAAGATATTACCGTCTATAACAAAAAGGTAACGGTTGGGGAACCATAAATAACCCATTCGGAAATTTTTGATTTCATACTGCTCTGTCTAGGTCAGAACTTATATTGCCACTCAAAGTGCTCGCATCATCGGATGTTTTGTTTTTATCTATCAACTCCTTCAATAATACCGCCATAGGATGCATTAGCTCGATTGGAAAATCACTAATAGCCTGTCGTGTTATCCGTTCGAGCTCTGATATGTTTTCTGGATAATCATAGGATATTATGCGTTCCAATTCTTTTTCTGAAAAAAGAGAGTCCTTTTTCAAAAATAATTTCATACCATACTGTCTTATAAAAAACTGAATAAGTAAGGGGATGTCTTCTCGACGTTCCCGAAGAGGGATATTACAAATAGTTGTTTCCCTAAACAAGCGGACTAGAGCAGGGTGTAGCTTACCCTTTCTTAACAGGCTGTTAGGAGATGCTTCACAGGTTGCCACTAACCTGAAATTTATAGGTATAGATACTTTTGATTTGTACCTATAAAATTGTTTATCCATCAAGGCTACTACTAATTTGTCCTGTAGCTGGATATCCAAAGAATCAATATTACACAAATAAAGGGCTCCTTTATCCACTTTATCTAGAAGGCCTTCTTGTATAGTGCTGCCTCTCTGTACACCAAAAAGCATTTGTTCGTTATCTTCGTTGGTGCGAAGGTTGCAGTCTAACAATAATGGATACTCTCCCTCTGCTTGCATGCATTGGTGCATTGTTTTACATATAAGCTTTTTACCCGTACCTTTTTCACCAAAAATCAAAATATGTTGTTCTTTTAAAGCGCAATAGTCCGCAATTTGATGTAAAATATTCCCGTAAGAGATGCCATAGCTTACGATTTCTCTATTGATGAGCCCTATCGGTGTAACCCCTTTTGGCTTCAACCCTTTATTATACCAAACTTTATCAGATTTTTGTCGGGGAACGGTTTTCAAAAATTCATTGCTTATAGAAGTATGGACATTTCTAGCTTTGTCATCAATTCCGATTATAAAGCCGTAACCCAACTTATCATTTACGCTTACTGGCGCGATAGACAAATAAATATCATGGAGCATTTTATGAGCATCTAACAATTGACTGCTGACACATATAACACTACCTTGTTTGTTGCTCTTTAAAAGATCCATCAAGGAAAGCTCTGGCAGGAAATGAAATATAGGATAGCCTACTACATCTACTAATGAGATACCAAAGAAATGGTGTATCTGGGTGTTGCTCCAAATAATTTTACCCGACTTATCCGAGAATATAATGACTAGATTGGATTCATCAGCTAAACTAGTGATGTTTCCGAGCCCACTGGGGTTGGATGTGAAATACATGAATATCTATGTAACAAGATAATAGGCTCTGGTACGTAAAGTAACTAAAAATATGAGGAATAGTTTAAAAAACCATCGAATTGTTTATGTTTTAACATTAAAAACAGGGAAAACACATAAACAATTGCTACTGCTTCCAAAAATAAGGGAAAAACAATACTAGAACAGAAAACAACTCTAGCCGCCCTAGTAACATATAAAAAATAAGCAGCCAGTATCCAGTATGAGGCAGTTCGGAGAAATTATCCGTAGGCCCTACGCCCCCCAGACCAGGCCCAACATTTCCTAAGCAGGTCGCTACAGCAGTAAGCGCCGTTTCAAACACATCTTCTGTACCTGACAAAATAAAGGACATTAAAAGACAACCTATCAAAAAGAGGAAGCCATAAGTGACGATAAAACCTGTTATATGTTGCAAATAACCCTTTTTGATTGCTTTATCGTGGAGCTGTAAAGGAACGACTAATCTCGGATTCACAAGCTTACTAAACACTGTTTTGATGTGTTTAAACAAGACTAAATGCCGTATAATTTTGACACCCCCGCTTGTAGAGCCAGAGCAGGCTCCCGTGAATAAAAGGAAGAAAAACAATACACTACTAGAAGGGAAAAATTGGGTATAATCCGCAGATACAAAACCTGTCGTTGTGACTATCGAAACCACTTGGAAGGCACCATCTCGAAAAGCACGTTCCAGAGCAACATCCTGATAAAAGTAAATTCCAGCACCAACCGATAGGGATAAAAGAAGCATTATGGTAGTGTACGTAACGAACTCCTCATGCCTGTATACTTTTTTCCATTCTCGCTTCAATGCATAAAAGACAATCGCATAGTTACTACCTGCCAAAAACATGAACAGCAGCAATATATATTGAATCCCCCTATCTGAAAAAGCGGCTATACTAGCATTCTTGGTAGAAAAGCCACCTGTTGCCATTGTCGTGAAGCCGTGATTAATAGCATCATAAAAACTCATTCCAAAACAAAAGAGAAGTAGAATCAACAATACGGTTAAGCCGATATACACCCCCCAAAGCATGCGTGCTGTATCCAGCACCCTAGGGTGCAACCTTTCTTTGGATGGCCCCGGCACTTCCGCCCTGTACAATTCTACCCCACTTAGACCGAATAAAGGAAAAATGGCAACAGTCAGTACGATAATACCCATGCCGCCAATCCATTGTGTGAGGCTTCGCCAAAAAAGAATCCCTTTGGGCAGGGACTCTATATCTTTGATAACCGTTGCTCCTGTAGTTGTCAAACCAGAGACGCTTTCAAAGAAAGCTTTTGTAAAATCAGATATATATCCTCCTAGATAATAAGGGAGTATACTAAACAAACTCATGCTCACCCAAGCCAAAACAACAATGATATACCCCTCTTTTCTTCCTATGGAGGTAGCAGTGCTCGACTTGCCATAATAACGCAAAGTCTCTCCAGATAAAAATGTTATAGCAGCCGACAAAAACAACATATTATCGCCGCTCGAATCATAGTAATAAGAGACGAACAAGGGGAGCATCATCAGTAGCCCCAAAATAGACAACACCATTCCGTTTGTGCGTGCTATGATTTGATAGTTTATCATTGACAACAGAGATCTTCAACAGACAATATACTATCGTTCGCAGCTAGCGTCACGATTTTATCTTCTTTTTGGAATACAAAATCTCCCCTAGGAATGATCCCCTTATCCCCTCTAATCACTCCTGTTACAATGGAATGTTTGGGAAAGCCAGCTTGTTCCAGACTCAAGCCATCCAGCCGACTACCTTCTGCTACTACAAACTCTATCAGTTCCGCTTCTACATCGTGTAGATTCACGACTGAGGCGACATTGCCCCTACGGATATGCCTGAAAATCTCATTGGCTGCCAAGCGTTTTTTATTGACGATAGAATCAATACCTAAACCTCTAGAAAAACCATAGTATTGCTCATTATTGACCTTAGCAATGACCTTGTAAACACCTAATTGTTTCGCTATCAGACCTAAAACAATGTTGGCTTCTAGATTATTGGATATTGCAATAAAGGCATCCATATTTCCCAACCCTTCCTCTTTGAGATATTTTGCTTCAAAGGACTCCACTAGCAACGTTGACGCAGCAGGGCATTTAATGCTCGCTTGTTCTGCCAGCACCCCATCGCTAAGTAACAATTTCACCTTAAAATCCTGTTCTAATAGTTGGGCTGTTTGTATAGACAAACTCGTGTTCCCTATTACCATGACCTGCCTGATTTTCCTTTCTGGTATGGCAAAAGTCTCTTTTACTTTTTTTTCTTCTTTCTTGTTGGTGGAAACATAGATATAGTCTCCTGACTCTAAAGTCGTGCTACCGTTTGGAATAATAGTTTCTTGATTTCGGAGAATGGCCACCACTATAAAAGGCAATTTATTGAACCGTCCCGATATTTCCCTGAGTGAGCGTCCAATCAAATCGGAATCTTCTTTAATATCAAAACCAAGCACAAGAATTCGACCCGACTCGAAAGCTGTCCAATCAAAATAGGCCGCTTTTCTAAGCAAGGCGTATATTTCTTTGGCCGCTAGTAGCTCGGGAGAAATCAGTGCCGCAATACCCAATGATTCAAACTGTTGGAGTTGTGTCCAAGTCAAATATTCTGGGTTGTTGATACGGGCTATTGTTTTGTGGCTTCCAAGTTGTTTCGCCATTATTGCCACTAGGAGATTTGTTTTTTCCGACGTGGTTGCAGCAATACATAAATCAGATTGTTTCACACCTGCCTCCATCAGTACAGTCGGGGAGGCAGCGTCACCGTGAACAACCATAATATCCATCCTTTGGCGTATCTGATCCAGTAGGTGCTCGTCCGTATCTATCAACACCAAATCGTGCAATTCGATAGACAAAAGTTCTGCCAAATGCAGACCGACGGCGCCAGCTCCTGCAATAATTATTTTCATATCAATGATTGAAGACTAGGAAACCAAGGCTGCTTGATCCTTATAGTTTTTAATTTCCAAAATGTCACTTGGCATATAGAACCCTGCATTTTCTAGAGCGTCAAGTACGTCTTTCGCCAATCTGGTCTTTACTTTCACAGCGGGGAAACTCGTATCGAAAGTATCTAGCCAGTATAATATTTCAAGATTTACGGTGCTGGTACCTAAGCTTTCGACCGAAACACTTGGTGATCTCCCATCAATTAATAGCACCCCATCAATCTCACGGGTTGTATTGAGCATGATTTCTGCGGCTTTATCAATATCAGAGCCATAGTCCAAACCCACCACCAAACTATAACGCATAAATCCATCAATCGTATAATTGACCAATGGGTTCTTGATGATGTTCCCATTTGGTATATAAATATCTTTGCCATCAAAACTTTTGATGTGTGTATTGCGCAAGTTCAAGGTCACCACTTTACCCTTCACTCCATCCAATTCTACAACATCACCTACTCTGAACGGACGATTGAACGCCATAATAATACCGGCCAAAAAATGTTCTCCTATATCTTTAAACGCAAATCCTATCACGAAAGCCCCTACCCCTGCTGTCCCTAACAGTCCTGCCGCCGCAGCCCCTAGACCAACGGTCTTTAAGAACACCAAAAGTGCCAAGAGCCCTACTACTCCTTTTACTACCGAAGCGATAAATTTTGCGAGCAAAGGATCATCCATTCTAGATTTCAGCCGATTCTGGGTAAGTTTCGATAATTGAGCACCGATAAAAACCAGTACTAAGAACAGTACGACCCCTAGAACCAACTTGGGGGCAACCGCTACCAGGTCATCGTAATAACTGGTAATGTTATTTTTAATATCTTCAATAAATTCCATAAATCCATTTTATAAAAAAACCAGCCTTACCTTAATAGGTAAGACTGGTTGAATCCACTAATCGTTATTATTTTTCAATAGAGCGCTCGATGCCAGTGATCGTTAGCTCAACCTCATTTTTAAAGTCATTCCAACCATCATCTACAACATCACCAAAGCGTTTAAGTTGTGTGCTAGCTTTGCGACGCTGTGTTTCCAACTTGTCCAATTCTTCTTGGATTTCTCCTTTCGCTTCAGCAGTAGCCACCTCCAAGTCTCTCTGCAGTTCGTCGATACGAGCATTGAGACTAATTTGAGCTTGTTTCATGTCAGCTTCTAATTCGGCTCTTTCTGCTTCCCATGCATCCGAAATAGCCTCGCCCGCCTCATTAATCTCTTCTTTCGCCTTTTCTGCTTCTGTTTGTGTTTGTGTATTACAAGCCGTAATAGAAAACATTGTAATACTAAATAGGATGAATATGATTGATAATATTTTTCTCATTTTTCTTTTTTTTAAAATTTAAATATAAAGACTTAGTAAGTACTATACTACGTACCTAACTACGTTATTTTGAGTAGCCTATTAGTTTCTAAATCCCTTATGTGTTCTGGTACTTCGACTTCCTCTTCAACCTGCAGCACTTTTACCGCATATTCGGAAGCTGGTAGTGGTTCTCCCAAGTGTTTCAACCTGGCCCTAATGTATTCCGCTCCAAAAAAGAAAATCAATGAAGCGTAAAAAACCCAAAGCATCAATACGATAACACTGCTCGCAGCGTCATACAGTGAAGCGGTTTGATTGCTCCCTATATAATAGCTGATAATATATTTGCCAACCATGAACAAAACGGCTGTCAGAATCGCTCCCGTCCAGACATCCTTCCACTTCAGATGAACATCGGGCAACCATTTGTACAGTCCCGCAAACAATAGCGTGATAATTACAAAGGGCAGCACTAGCGAACTGATAAGTGTCAAGGCTATCGACATATCCCCGAGTCTATTGCTCAGATAATCCGCAAATGCCGATAAACCGGCATTGACCGATAAAGATACTAAGAGTACAAATGCAATCGCCAACAACAAAGTAGCTGAAAGCATCCTATCCCTAATAAATTTCACGATTCCCCAACCTTCAGGTTTTGGTTTTACGTTGAATATTTTATTGAGCGTAGATTGTAAGGTCACAAAGACCGTCGTTGCCGTGAACACTAAAACGCCTATACTCAAAATTGCCGTCCAAACATCTTGGTGATAAATCCCCAATTGCTCTATGGCATTGGACAACTGAGCCGCTCCCCCTTCGCCTATCATTTCCCCCAATTCGCCAAAAACAAATTGGTTGACTGCCTTTTGGTCATAAACAAGGGAAGTTGCATAAACCACAATGAGCAAAATAGGCGGTAGTGAAAACACTGTATAGTAGGCCAAAGCAGCAGCATTGGTGAATAAATTATTATCAACAAAGGACGAGATGGCCTTTTTTATGATTTGGAAATAATAATTTATGAATAACATGGCGAACATATTTCTTTTTTTGAAGAGGCAGGTCTCCTACTAGAACGACTCAAGCATCTCCTCTCTGTAATGTCTTTCAGATAATTTTTCTTGCTTTTGAATGGGTACTCCTGAACCTGTAATTCCACTATCAGGAGCAGGTTGCTCTTGAGACAGTATGTTAAGCAATGGTTCTTGTATCACAGGAATTAACGCTGGTAAAACCAATGGTGCTAGTTGTCCGACCAAATCCCAAAAAGAAGGACGTGCCGAACCTTGATGATTGCCTTTTTCTATTTTGGTTTCTTTACTAGCAAGTACTCCACCCCCTATTACAGCAGTTGCTACACCACCAATCAGTGTGACCCACTTGAGTGAATTTTTGACTTGGTTGAGACGGTTTTTACCCGATTCCACCTTATCAGAAAGTTCATCCTCAATAATGCCCAACTTTATTTTTATACGCCTCTTTTCTTCCTGAAGCGCTGCCAATGTTCTGATTTCACTCTTCATAATGCATCAACTTTTTAATCAAAAAAATCCTCTATTATTCTTGACAATATCGGATTGGTTACCCATTCGTTTTTAAACAATATCAACAATCCCAAAAAGCACAGATAAATACCTGCTACTGCTAAAAAGCCTAATGCTATACTCTCAAAGTAGGTGCCTAGCCCAAAAGCTAAGGCAATAGACAAAAGTAAAATGACCATACTTCCTGCTAAGCCCATAATCACACTAGACAATAAGCTTGACGTTACTTTTGCTGTCCGCTCAGCGACTTCCAGCTTGAGCAACTGCTTTTGTTCCATCCAGTACTCTTGAGCGTAGGCGATGGTTTCACCTGCTGTTTCTAACAAGCGATCACTTTGATTTTCCATAACTATGTCGGATTAATTTGATTGATACTAGTTGCGTGAAATATAACAAAAGTGAGGTATCAGGGAGGTGTTTAGCAGAAGCCTCTACAAAAGAACTTTTTCCTAAAAACCTGCTCCCTGTTCTTGTCTACTCGGACAAGCCACCTCTACCTTTTAACCTATATTTCACACAGCATAAGATGATTAGGCTTTGCCGTTAGAGGATGCCGTTTCAACCTCTGCCAACTTCCTGTTAATATTACGCTTTGCACGATTGACCCCTTTTTTGAAGCTGTCCGCTTTCTCTTCGATTTCTTCCTCTGCTTGGTCAGAAGTTTGAGCTATGGCATTCTTTGCTTTAGAAGCAATTTCTTCAGTATATTGCTTCGTCGACTCTGCTATGTCTTTAATGTACACCTGTGCGCTATCCGCTGCTTGCTGCAACTGAG
The DNA here is from genome assembly GCA_020630355.1 of Saprospiraceae bacterium. Taxonomy (GTDB): domain Bacteria; phylum Bacteroidota; class Bacteroidia; order Chitinophagales; family Saprospiraceae; genus JAHDBJ01. Next base: position 4,772 of record JAHDBO010000001.1, on the reverse strand, counting down.
CGCCTAGTTTAGTCCCTTGTTCCTGTATATTTCTTTTAGCAATCTCGGCGGCGTTTCTGACATCCGCGCTCACTTTTTTCCTCACCCTTTTGCCTTCGTCAGATGACAAATAAATGGCAGCAGCACTACCTGCCAACAATCCTAGACCCAAGGCCAACCACGTTCTGTTTGAATTTCTCTGTTCCATTGATTTTGTAATTTTAAATTGTTAAATAAATATTGAGGTTTATGCGTTGGAAGGCACTACAAGCGGCTCTTCTATACGAATACATTGCCTAGCTGCCCTCGTCCAAACACCCCTTCATGTATGTATTATGCATTAATGACTACATCTGATGTCATTAAGTCATTCTTTGCATTTTCGTAAGCTTGTTTGATTTCAACTCTTAATCCTTCTGGTAGATTTTTCATCTGTTCGATTCTATCCTTAAGATTTCGTATCACAAACCTATGACCAATCAGCTTATTGGTAGCACCTAATATTTTCTTGACATTATTGGCTTGACCTTTTGCATAATGCCTTGAATAAGTATCTATTTTTTGATTGAGTTGTTTCAAGATGGAAACCAACTCTTGCTTCATCTGAGAAGTAGTCTTTTCTGTATTAATCATATTCTTTTCTTTTTACATTAAATAATTACAGCCCCTGTTCCAAGTGGTTACTTGAAAACTTATAGGTGTGATTTGAACCTGATTTAATAGGAAAACAACTCAAGAGAATCGAAACGTTAAAATATGGTTTCGCAGATTAGTTGCTTTTGGATTCGTTACTAGAACGGGACATAACAATCAGATGTTCAATCTAATCAAAAAAATTCCACTTTAAATATGGGACGATAATCCATTTAATTTGCATTTTATTTATTAAAATAAATTTTTATTAAATAAAATAAAAACATCATCAATAAATCATTGTAAAACATTGATAATCAAACCATTAAAAGATTGGCACAACTATTGAATATACATTAAACAACAAGAAACCCATTCACCGCTAAATTTTTTTCACATGAACACATTAGAATTCAATTCAAAAGTTGAAGAAATCAAAACACTGCTCTACGGTTTTGCAATGCGGTTGACCAAATCACATGACAAAGCCAAAGATCTTATGCAAGAAACCTTGATGAGAGGATTCAAGAACAAAGGCAACTTCAGGAAAGGCACCAATTTCAAAGCTTGGATGACCACCATCATGCGCAACTCTTTCATCAACCACTACCGAAAGAGCAAAACCAGATGGAACATCGAAACACCTCTTGAACCCATCATACACCTAGCAGAAGAAAGACCATCAGGTGATAACCCTGACGACATTATCTTAATGCATGAAATCAAAAAAATGATAGCTTGCCTCCCTGATGAGCAAGAGGAATTTTTTACACTTTTTTACCAAGGTTATCAGTACAAAGAAATCTCATCCATGTTCAATGTACCTATCGGAACGGTAAAAAGTCGCATCTATTTCGCTAGGAAAAAATTACAAAAGATGTTGCTAAACAGATATGGCAACACGCTAGGCCATTACAGAGCCTAGTCCGATTTACTTATCACAATAAATTAAAAAGATGAAAAAGATGAGCAAAGTACTCATTTGTCTGTTGATGCCCTTGTCTATCTTGGCTCAACAGGCAGTACTGAATGAAGATGAAACAGGAGAAGGAGAAGATTCGTTTGAAACGCTGTTTGAACACCAAAGCGTGGGCAACTTCCACATATACGCTCCACCCAATGACAAAATAACGGAGGATTATTTCTTAGCTGGAAATATTATCCCCAAGGAACACATTGACGTTCTCCCTAAGCCATTGAACAGGTACATCCTGACCACCGCAAAAGCACCAAGGGCTGTATCTAATATAAAAGGGCCAAGAAATGGTAATTTGTACATCATTCGCTACCCTACCAAAAAAGGGAGTACGTTGGGCTTATTTGACATGAAAGGGAAGAAGCTCAAAGAACTGAAAAAACTTTCCTACAGATATACCAAACGAAATAAAAACTATCAGCTTGATTCATGGGTAATAGATGTCAACAAAGACGGCATGCTAGATATCGTTCAAAAGAAGAAAATATCAAAAAAGCATAAAACGACTGTAAAAAGCACCTTTTTTGAGATGCAAAGGGACGGTCAGCTAAAGAAGAATAAGACTTTTGAAGTTGATTTTGGAAAATTCGTGATGCAAGAGTAGAAAAAGCCCAATACCCCTATATTGAAAGCCCTATCTGGATTACCTGATAGGGCTTCATTTTTTTGTCAAATGCCCATTGCAATCTTAACTAAAAAGCTGGCTCATACGATGATCTCTATCGTCCATTGATTTTAGCTCTTGAGTAGACTCGTACACATCACTTCCCATTACTACTGCCAAAGGTTTTAGAGGTTCAATATGGGAAAAAACAATCCTCAAAATAGCAAACAAGGGCAAGAACAGGATGATACCCGCTACGCCCCAAATCATATTACCAACCAACAAAGCCAAGATGGCGAAGAAAGGATTGATATCAACACTGTCGCCTACTATTTTTGGGGTGATAAAATTGCCTTCTAGTTGTTGTACAACAAAATAGAGCCCCAAAATAGCCAAAGGCTCCCACATATTAGTAGTGGTTGCTAAAGAGTACAAAAAAGGAAGCATACCCCCCAGGGCTGTGCCCACATAGGGAATGATAGCAAGTACGGCTGCCATAAAACCCCAAAAGAAAGCGTACTCTAGACCGATAAACCACAAACCCACACTATTCAGCACACCCAAAATCAACATGACCGTTAACGTTCCGTATAAGTACTCTTGTACCACTTCTTGGATGCTCTGCAAAGCCTCCCGTCCTTCCTTTTTACGCTCTTTTGGAAACTGAAGCATTAAAAAAGACTTGAAAGGTTTTCTGTATAACAACAATAGAAAGGTAAAAACCAACATCAATAACATATTAGCCAAAACTCCCGTGGAAGAACTCAGACCAGTCCCAATCATACCAACAGGCGTCCCTATGGCAGAGCCAATATTTTCGGACAACCAATTGACACCTTCGTTTTTACTAATACCAAAATATTGATTTGTCAATTTAAAAATCTGGCTGATTGCAGATTGTATCTTGCCTTCGATATCGGAAGCATTGCTCGTAACATTGATAAGCCCATTGCCCAGAAGCGCAGCTAGCCCGGCCAAAAACACATTCACCCCCAGCAAAACAGTGACAATACTCCAAGCCCCCCCCATTCCTTTCCTCTCCAAAAAACCACACAAAGGACTAAGCATCAGCATAAAAAAAATAGCAAAGAAAAGCGGGATAAACACCGATTGCCCCGCAACTAGCATGTAGCCTAAAAAAACAGTCACAATAGACGAATAGGCTAATTTTCTTGTTTTCATAATTTTGATTTTGGATGTTTTTCGTAAAAATACCCCATTGGATAAATCCAATGGGGCTATACATGAACAGTGTTTTGCCACTTTTTATTACTTGGCCCTAGCCTTATCTTTCATCAACTGTAAAGCAATGAACGTAGAAATCATACCGAAAACAATGACCTCGAAAAAGATTACTGCATTGATGACAATAAACTCTGGCAAGGTTGTGGCTATCGTATTGAACTTGCTGAAAACAATAGTGTCCCCCGCTAGTGCTTGTGTCAAAAAATTACCAACAAAGAGAGTCAAACCTGCCACAAAAGAGATGTACATCCCTAACAATATACCATTTTTAAAAAACGCCCCTTTCCTTAAATACAACCGGTAACGGTACAGCCCATAAACAAGGACACCAAACAGGAACAAGTACTTAAAAAACTTAAAATGAATAGCGTCATGATAACCCGTAAGACCTAAAAACGCCAAATAAAACACCATGACCAAACCGCCAACTACCCCTGCGAAAGTACCGAAGGCATAAAAGGGGAAACGACGGGTTCTTAGCCTATTTTTTGGTCTCTGCCTTGGGCTTGATTTGACTACTTCAATACTTTTTTCTAAATAACTAGTATCCATTATTTTTTTCTTTTTTATTAAATTTATAAAACACTTTTTATCTACACTTTCCTTAACTATAACGAACAAGCTCTTTCAATGTTTTAATTACAAATTATTAATAATGAATATTTTATAAAATATATTTTCAATCAAAATCAAACATATATCGCATTGATCCGTTTTACAAATACAAAAATCAAAAAACAGAATATTATCATGATATTAGATAAAACTATCAGGAAATTGATAGCCATGAAAGGAAAAACACACCGATTAAGAAAAAATATAGGGATAATCAAAAGACCTCACCCAAGAGCGAAAGCAGGGAAAGGATTCCCTTCTTTTGAAATAAAAAACAAACTAAGAAACAGAATGAGAACGGTTGGACAATACCGTTGTTTTAGTGGATTAATTTAAAAATTATAGAAATTATGAATGCAATAGAAAGTAAACAATCAGGACATTACGAATTGAAGAAAGGGTTGAGAAACCTAATGGATCGCTGCGAGGACGCACGCCTAGGGTATAAAAATGCCATGGAACTAGTTGATGAGAACAGTTTAAAACGTTATTTCGAAGCCAAATCGCTAGAAAGAGCGAGGTTCAGAAACCAGATTAAAAATGACATTTTGATACTTGGTGGCAGCTCTGAAGGCGCCGACACCACCATCATGGCGGGAGCACACAGAGCCTGGATGAACTTGAGGGCTAGCATTGCACAGAATGATGCCGAGGCGATTCTAAGCGAGTGTATCAGAGGTGAAAAAGAGTTATTGGATGCCTTTGACTACTGCCTAGAGA
>JAHDBO010000146.1 GCA_020630355.1 Saprospiraceae bacterium | reverse complement strand
CCTCTTCGTATTGCTCTAACCCATAGTGCGCCATGCTGACCATCCGTAGGGTATACTCTGAAGAGTCCTTCAACTCTAATAATTTTTTTCCCGTAATAGTAGTTAGGTCGTATTGGTCTTGTATATAATGTAGCCGTGCTTGCACCCGAAGCAATCGTATATTCTCTGGAGCAGTCGGCAATGTGGCATCAATGACGTTTTGCGCTAGTTGGGTCTGTTTGGTTTTGATATAAATATTGGACAAAGAGGCAGCGGTTTCGACATCACTTGGATTGAGTTCAAAAGCCTTTTTGTAGAAACCTATTGCTTGTGGTATTTTATTCAGCCGTAGTGCCAGATTGCCTGCTTGCTTGCTGTAAAAGCTATTTTCAGAATCGAAGCTTAATAGTTTCTCATAAGTATTGAGCGCTTCATCATAGCGTTGTTCTTTCTGGTAGATAGCTGCTAGTTGCGTGAGCGCATTGAGTTGTTCTGGATTTTGGTGGATAATTTTTTGGTAGAATGATTTCGCCTCATCATAATGCCCTAGTTTGAAATGGCAGTAGCCCATGTCGGCTAGAATATCTTCGTCGTTAGGGAGTTCTTTGGCACATCCTTCGAGCAGGGTCAGGGCTTTTTCAAACTGATAATAAGCAATCAGCTTATCGGCTTCCGTGCAGCCGTTCATTTTGTCCATTGCAGCGGTGTCCAGAGATATTTCTGCTTGTTGCGCCAATAGCAATAGAGCGTTGCAAATCAAAAAGAGACTCAAAAGGTGTTTTATGAAAAAAGAATCATTCATAGTGTTTTCTATTCTTCGGACTCATCTAGTCTGTCGAGTAAAGATTTGATTTCGTCAGGTTTTAGTTCGTTCTTTTTTACAAAGAAGGAGACGAGTTCATTGAAAGAACCAGAGAAATAATTATCTACTAAACCTTTGATGCGCTGATGGCTATATTCTTCTTGACTGATAATAGCAAAATATTCATGCGTACGCCCATAGGCTTTGTGATTGACAAAACCCTTCTTTTCCAAGATGCGCACAACAGATGAAATGGTGCTATGTGGCGTTTTTTTATCACCGAGTTGTTCGATAACCTCTCTGACGGTGCAACGCCCTAGTTGCCAGATGATTTGCATCACCTGCTCTTCGACCTTTGTCAGTTTTTTCATATTATAAATCCTTTAAATTTCCGATAATGCAAAGTTATGTTGTTCGTAGCAGTTATGCAACTAAAAATAACGCTTTATAACGCATTTTTACGTTATAAAGCGTTAGGGCTTTGATTTTCAGTATTTTGAAAAGTGTTAAAGTTGTTACTAGACTTGAGGTTGAAATGATTTTAGCCAAAAGCCAACTACTCGTAACGTAAAGATTCGATAGGGTCTAGTCGTGAAGCTTTAAGGGCAGGATATAGACCAGAAAAAATACCGACCACAAAGCAGATGAAGACGCCAAGGAACATCCAGGCCCAAGGCACGACGAAAGCGGTTTTGGTAAAGATAGTGACCACGTTGCCCATAATGATGCCGAGTATAATCCCAACGACACCTCCCATCAGGCTGATGACCACTGCCTCGCTCAAAAATTGGGTCAAGATGTTGGAGCGTGTAGCCCCGATAGCTTTGCAAATACCAATTTCCCGAGTCCGTTCGGTGACAGATACGAGCATAATATTCATTAAGCCGATAGCGGCACCAACCAAAGTAATTAAACCAATGAAAATGGTAGCATACCGAAGCGTGGCAGTATTCTCCTGTATCATGCTTACCAAGCTATCACTCTTTTTGATTTCAAAATCATTTTCCTCCGAAAGCTTTAAGCCTCTTACATTTCTGAAAAGTCCCGTCGCTACGGATTCAGCATCTTCCATATCCATGGCATTCCGTACAGATACGGATAGATTGTAATTGGTTCTTTCGGTGGCGTAGTAGCGTTTGGCATTGACCAATGGCGTGAATACCGCCAAATCACTATTAGAGTTAGAACTAGCTCCTTTGGAGGCTAGAATACCGACAACTTTATATTTGACACTTCCGATAGCGATGCTAGAACCAAGTGCTTTATCATTTTTTTTATCAAAAAGTAATTTTACAATATCCTTTCCGATAATGGCTCTGTGTGCTCCATTTCCCAACTCGGTAAAAGTAAAATTTCTGCCTGCTTCCAAATCGTAGCCATTGCCTTCAAGGTAGTTCTCGTCAATCCCCAGCACAGATACATTAGGGTTGGTTTTATTTTTTCCACTCTTGATGGTTGCGTTTCCGAGCCCAGTCATAGATACAGATACATCAGCAGGAAACGCAAAACGCTCTTTGAAATCCATTGCTTGGTCAAACTTGATGACCTCGCCCTGTTTGGCTCGACGGCCTCTACGATTGCTACGTATGCCATCGCCCTTTCGGGCAATAGAGAAAGAATTGGCGCCTAGGGAAGAAAAATTATCTGTCAAAGAAAGATTGATGGCATCGATAGCCGTCAGAATACCAACTAAGGCCATGATACCAAAAGCGATAATCATTAAGGTCAATATACTCCTCAATAAATTAGAGCGGATGGCGTTTAAGGCGATTTGTATAGTCTCTGAAAGCTTCATAAATTGGTTTTCAATTTCTTGATTTCAAATATAAAAGAGCTTTTCTCATAAAAATACTTAAATAGAGACAAGGGCTGTTCTGTTCGATTAAAAGAGGAAAAATGTCGAGTAGTTTAATTAAACTAATCTTTTGATGGAATTAATGCTAGTCGGAAATAGGATTGAAGCACCTCTAATACTTCTGTATGTATCAGTCCGTTGCTAGCAATAATGGAACGTCCAAATAAATAATCTTCACCGCCTCGGAAGTCGGTTACCCTACCGCCTGCTTCTTGTAAAATAAAAGCTCCTGCGGCCACATCCCATGCATTGACATTGCACTCAATATAGGTGTCGAATCGGCCACAAGCGGTATAGGCCAAATCTGTTGCGGCAGAACCATGCCGACGGACGCCCTGGGTGTTTTTAATAAGATGGTGGAAAAACTGAAGGAAATCTTCCATCCAAATATGTTCGCCAGGTACGAATCCTAATGCAGCGACAGCAGAAAGAAGCTTGTGGGTGGAGCTTACCTTGATTGGGGTATCGTTTAGAAAAGCGCCGCCATCTTTCCAAGCATAGAAGAGTTCATCGCCAGTTACTTCGTAGACGATTCCCAATACGGTTTGTGCTTTGTACTGTAATGCAACGCTTACAGAATAAGGCGGTATTTGATGGAGGAAATTAGTCGTCCCATCGAGGGGGTCGATAATCCATCGCCAGTCTCCTTCTTTTTGCTCAATGGTTTTTTCTTCGGTCAAAAAAGTGGACTCAGGCAATATTTTTTGAAGTCCTTCCACTAGGATTTGTTCCGCTTTTTTATCCACATAACTGACCAAGTCATTGAGTGCTTTGTGTTCAATCTCTTGTGCCTTGACTTCCCCCGCCTGTGACTGGATGAAATGCCCCGCTTTTTTGATGATGGGGAGGCTTTTGGTACAGATTTCTTGAAGTGTCATGTTGATAACCGATTTTTCTATAATAAAAAAGGCCGCTCTTCTGAGCAGCCTGATATAAGTTTTATAGTTCAGATTAGAACTTGAACTGTACGCCTAATTGTACGTAGAATTGACGGTCTTGATCGTCTCTAGTTTCATCGTTGAACAAACTTTCGTCTTTGTCATCATTTGTTAAATCAGTCAAAGAGTGTCCTAGTCTCAAGTCTATCCCTAGACCTGGCGTAACATTGTAAACAACACCAGCTTGAGCTCCGATTTCTAAAGCTTCGAAGCAAGGACCACATTCCTCATCGTCGAATTGGTCAATTTCTGCTTCGTCTTCGCTACTAAAGTCAGGAAGTACCTGCCCTCCGATAGAAGTAGTGATTTTTGCAGAGATGTCGGACTTTCCTGCAATCATGTAGCCAACATTAGGACCAGCATAAAACTTCACTTTTTCGTTCCCAAATGTCAATAAAATAGGAAGATTGATTAAGCTGTAGGTGTTGCCAGATTCAGCTTGAACGGCTACATTAAGGTCACCAAGTGGACTTGATTCTACAGAACCATACTCAATTGTTTTGGTAGAATTTCTAGTCTCATACAATAATTCAACCTGTAAACCTACAGCGTCGCTCAAGTCAAAACCAGCTAAAGCTCCGATTTGGAAACCAACATTACCTTTCACACTTTCAACATCTTCTCCGTTAAGTTGCTCAGGCGTACCATAAGCTAAAGAGTAATTCGCACCAGCTTTGAAGCCAAATGATTGTGCGAAAGCAAAAGAAAAAGATGCTACTAGGCACAGGGTTAAAAATACTTTTAAAGATTTCATCTAAAATTAATTGATTGGTTGATTAATGAATTTTTGTTGGAGGTACTGTTTGGGCGGGCAAATATACTATTATCTTGATGAGATTTTCACCCAAAGACATAACGTATGATAATACAGATTTGCTCATCTTGCAAGGTTAAAATTTGTCCACATCGAGCAAACCATAGGCTTTAATTGTTACATTTATATTGAATATCAAAAGTGTAGCAAACGAGATTGCTCCGCAAGCGTTGTTACTTTTGTTATAAAAATTGACAAAACCGTATCAGTATGAAATGGGTCAATAGTACAGTAGCTTGGTATTTGAGGCATCGGATGCGTCGTATTGAGCATTTTATGGAACGCCCTAATGTTGCCCAAGAAAATATTTTCAAGCAACTGCTGCTCAGCGGAAGGAGAACTTCATTTGGGCGTAAGTATGGTTTTGATAGTATCAAAAACCAAAGTGATTTTGCCATTCAAGTGCCTATCCACGAGTACGACGATATAAAACCTTTCATCCATCGCATGATGATGGGAGAGCGGAATGTCCTTTGGCCCAACAGGGTCAAATGGTTTTCAAAATCATCAGGGACAACCAGCGATAAGAGCAAGTATATTCCCGTTTCATTACAGAATTTGAAAGGCTGCCATATTAGAGGGGGCTGGGACACAATGACCCTGTATCATGCCAATAATCGAGGGGCTAATATTTTTGGAGGAAAAGGTTTGTTGATGGGAGGTACTTATGATGCTTTCCCTGAATATCCTTCTACAAAAGTAGGGGATGTATCCGCCTTGATGATACAAAATATGCCAGCGATTGCAAAGATGTTCTCTACACCAGATGCGGAAGTCGCCTTTATGCCTGATTGGGAAGCCAAGATTCGCCGTATGGCAGAGTTGCTTCGCTACGAAAATATGTCTAACATAGGAGGCGTTCCTACTTGGACGATAGTACTCTTTCGAGAAATATTAGAATTGACAGGGAAATCCCATATCAAAGAAGTTTGGCCAAATCTAGAGTTGTATGTCCATGGAGGTGTAAGTTTCACCCCTTACAGGGAGCAGTTTAAGCAGTACATCCCAGATGAGGATTTCAATTACATGGAGACGTATAATGCCTCGGAAGGCTACTTTGCGGTACAGTCAGATTTAGGGGAAGATGATATGCTGCTCTTATTGGATAATGGGGTGTATTATGAGTTTTTGCCAATGGAAGAATGGGGGAAAGAGCATCCAAAAGCAATCCCTCTGAGCGAGGTTC
>JAHDBO010000145.1 GCA_020630355.1 Saprospiraceae bacterium | reverse complement strand
GGAGGATAGGAGGATAGGAGGATAGGAGGATAGGAGGATAGGAGGATAGGAGGATTATAGGGGAATCATAAAGCTACAAAGTTTTGTTTTTCAATCTAAGATCTAAAGACTAGTTACTAATATCTGATTTTAGAATGAAATCTAATTTAACCAAACCATATTTTCAATGAAGAAGGGAATTTCACTCTTAAGTATGTTATTGATGGTCTTTTGTTTGTTCGCTCAAGACGAGAAAACGGAAGGTATTCAATTTCCAAAGCTGGATTCCAGCCCTATGGATGCGGCTTACTTTCCGCCCAGAGCTGCCTTCAGAGCGTTTATGAAAACAGAAGAGGAACAGAAAGCCAATATCCCTTTAATTAAGGTATTGTATTCCAGGCCACAGAAAAAGGGGCGTGAAATTTTTGGTGCGATGCTGCCTTATGGCAAAGCTTGGCGAGTAGGCGCAAACGAATCTTCGGAGATAGAGTTTTATAAAAATGTAAAAATTGGGGGGCAACTGGTGCCTGCTGGTATCTATACGTTCTGTATTTTTCCTAGTGAGAACACATGGAAGATAGCCTTCAATGTGGAGCGAGATGGTTGGGGCGCTTATGCTTATGACCCAGCAAAAGATATTGCATCGACAACGGCAAAAGTAGAAGACACAGGAAAAGAGGTCGAAGCTTTATCTATCCTTTTTGAGAAAGGCGAAGAAGGCATGGCAGAGATGATTGTCGCTTGGGACCGTTCTATGATTCGAGTTCCGATAGAAATTATGTAAACAGCTTTATAAGCTTTGGTAAAAAGATAATCAACCCTATGATGACGGCAGCAGTAGCGCTAATCAATACTGCTCCTGCTGCTACATCTTTCGTTTTTCCCGCTAAGGGATGGTGTTCTGGTGATACTAAATCCGTTAAAAACTCTAAGGACGTGTTGAAAGCCTCAGCTGCGAGGACAGCACTCATTGTTAATATTAAAGCAACCCATTCCAAAGAAGTAATATCGAAGCAGAAACCAGCAATGCATACGAGAATACCGATAAAAAGGTGGATGCGGGCGTTGGGCTGACTTTGGAATAGTGTGGCAATCCCTTTAAGGGCATATCCGAAACTCCTTATTCGAGCTTTAAACATTAATTGATGTTTCTAAACTGATAAGTGCCGTGAATCCCCACATGGCTGCCTTCGATGGATAAGATAGAGTGGAAGCCGACGCACTCTAGATTGGAGGAATAGAAAATATGCTCGTAAGGGATTTGACCAAAGGGGTTTGTACCTCTTCTACTAGAATTTAATCGGAGTATTTTGCGGAAATCTTGCAGTTCAGTACTCCACTCTACGGTATTGAAAGCACCCAAGGTGATTTTAGGACCATCTACATCTTGTAGTTTATCGACTATCGTATTCAAGTGTTCTCTTAAATCTTTATAGAAGGAGGTACTCTCAAATGAGGGCATGGTGTGAGCAGCTACGAATGTGATGGCTTCTTGTGTCTTTGGTAGTCGAATACTACCTTTGATATTAGGGATTTCTTTGTAATGGAAAGTATCTATTTCCAAGAATGGATGCTTAGAAAAGACAGCCTGCCCAAAAAAATCAATTCTAGTGACTACTTTTTGATAAGGATATTTTTCAGTGAGCGAAGTAATCAAGACCTCTTTCCAGTCAGGAGTGACTTCTTGTACGGCTATTAAATCAGCGTCACTTTCTAGGATGCTATGCATCAGTTGGTTGTAATCCCCATCGGCATCAGCGGTGTTGATATAAGCAACTTTGAGCGCTGCATCAGAAGTTTGCTTAGGGAGCATGATAGCACCATTAGAGTAGGCTTTCAAGAATAAACATAGGGCGGCACTACACAAAAAACTAGTCAGCATTAGTTTTTGTTGTTTCAACAACAAAAATAGAGTACCCAGAAATAAATAAGAAAGCATGATTTGTACCGCATAGTTGGAAGTGAACTTGGATAGCGATAAATCATTTGGAATGATAGTAAGAATAGCCCCTATTATCAGAATACTGATAATTATATTTTCCAGTACTTTCTTACTGAATATATTTTCAGACACTAATCGGAGTATTAATTCCATGATAATATTCCACTTTGGGTTTTAAACTTCGATTGAAGATACACATAATTATGACCCAAAATCCAGAATAAAGATACATTTTTATATGAGAAAAGTGACGGGGTAGAAGCTTATTTTAAAGTTGGGAAGATGTTTAATTGTGGTTTTCTATATAAAGGTTGTGTTTTAACCAAAAGTCAGTGAGCGAACGAATGACCTCCAAATAGCTGTCAAAATCAAGGGTTTTATTGAGGTAAGCGTTTGCATGAAGGTTGTAACATTCACGGATGTCCGTATTGCTTTCTGATGTTGTAAGGATGACCACGGGGATAGTCTTTAGTTTAGTGTCCATTTTTACACGGGCCAGAAACTCCTTGCCGTTCAGCACGGGCATATTGATGTCCAATAAAATCAGATCAGGTTTTGTCCGCTCTGAGCGAAGGTAATTCAAGCCTTCCTGCCCATTGTAAGCCACTACAAACTGCGCGCTTACTGCCGTGGTGCTGAAAGCCTCTTGAGTGAGCATGATGTCCCCCTCGTTATCTTCAATGTGGAGAATTAACGGCATAATCGTTTTTTAGTATTTTATAATGGTAAAAGAGAACGTAGAACCTCCACTCTCATTGGATTCGTGCCAAATCTCACCTCCCATCTGCTCTACAGCTTTTTTACATAAAGCCAAACCGATTCCATTTCCAGAATAGACTTTTTTGGGATGCAACCTTTGGAAGATTTTGAAAACCTTTTCCCTTAGGTGGCTTTCAATGCCTATACCGTTGTCGATTACGCTGAATATGTGTTTGTCTGAGCCTTTTTTGTACGAAATTGTTACAACAGGGGTAGCTTTATCATTGAACTTGATAGCGTTTAAAATCAAGTTATAAAAAACCATTCCCAACTGATTGGACGCACAAGATATGGAATTTGGGAGATTTTGAAATTTAATTTCTGCTCTTTTTTCATCTATGAGCAAACTTAGGTCTTTTAGTTTTTCCTCTAAGAGTGATTTGATGTCGACTTCTTTGAGGATTTCTTTCTGATGAGAATTGCTTGAATAGGCCAATAAATTCTGTATCAGTGCCTTCATTCTTTTGGCTGCATCAAATATGATTCCTAAATAAGTGACTCCTTTATCGTCTAATTGATCAGCATATTTCTTATTGAGCAATTGAGAGAAGTTGCCTATCATTCTGAGGGGTTCTTGTAGATCATGTGAGGCAACATAAGCAAATTGTTCTAGTTCCGCATTGGTGCTCAGTAGTTCCTCTACACTCTTTTCTAGTTTCAATCTGGTTTCTACTTGTTCGGTAATGACTTCAGTAAACATAATAAGACCTCCTATTGTGCCTTGTTTGTCTCTCCACGGTCGGAGAACATATTTTAGATAGAAAACACTTCCGTCCTCCCTAGTCCATTTGTCTTCTGGATTGGCATAGATTTCCCCCTCAAGTACCCTTTGGTGGTCGCTTTTCCATGCTCCTTTGATGTCTGGGAATACCTCATAGTGTGACAAGCCCGTAATATCCTCCAATTCAACATTATAATCTGAGAGCCATCTGTCACTGTAGGCAATATATCTCATGTCATTGTCAAACATGGCAACGGCCGCTGGGGTATATTTGATGAGAAGTTGAAGCGTATCTTTGTTTTGTTGTAGCTCAAGTCTGATAGCTTGACTTTCTGATACATCTTGTAGTGTACCACGCACTTTAATGACTTTCCCATCAGCATTTAAAACGGGATAACCTATCGTATTGATCCAAGCTTTTGTATTATCGGCTTTGTTGATTTGTAATTTGTGTTCAATGGTATGCTTATGTTCAATGATGTCGTTTATATTCTTCTTAATTAAAGCACGATCTTCTTCTTCGTAGAGTTCAAGACCCGTATATACCTTGTCTTTTTCTTGTTTGTCTAATCCATATATATTGTAAATTTCATTTGTCCAGAACACCTCTTTTGTATCAATATTCATTTCCCAACTCCCGATTTTTGCCCTACTTTGACTTTCTTCGAGTAGCTCTTGCATTCTAGTGTAATCTGTGGTATTTCTTACAATCACGAAACAATTTCCATCTGATAGGGGAATATATTTTGAGTCGAAGTGGTGTAAGCCGTCGGGGTATGGAAGAGAATACTGAGAAGTTATAATTGCTTTTTTTTCAATACATTGTTTCAGTAATGCCAGTTGATTTTCTGCAATATAAGGAGGCATTATTTCTGATAGTTTTTTGCCCATAAAAGCCTCTGGGGGGATGAAGGTAGGTGTCATCCCCGCATAATAGCCTAAATAACGCCCTTCCGGACTCATCTTGAAACCCAAGTCTGGAAATGCATCAAAAATGGATTGCATTTCTTCTTTTATAGTGTTGGAATTTTGTGCGAGTCTGCCTGTGAGATAGAAGTAATTATCGTCAAAAGACAATGACCAATCTACAAGTTGGCCATTTGACAAATAGAACTGTTGGACGTTTGAATCAAGGGGCTTTTCTAAGCGGAGTAATATTTTTTCAGGGGTTTTGAAAATCTGTTGCACGGTTTTGGAACTTAGATTTCCAAGAGCAGTTTCCAAAGCAGGGTTCATCTCTATTTTTTGATAATCTTTTGATATAATCAAAAAAAAGTCATTGCTCTTTGAGAAGAAATTCCTGAGATTATTATTAGGGTGCATCGGTTTCTCAGTTTGATGTTTCTATGTTACGATAAAGTTAGTACAAAGTTATTGATATAACTGATTTTTTGTGACATTCATATTGTAGCGGGTTATATAATTCCAAGATTTCCAATTTTGTTGTGCCGCTCTGGTTTTTAAATTGTTCTTTTTATGCTGTATATAGCCCTCAATTTTTTTGATTGATTTTCCGCTTCTTCTAGCAATTTTTTCCTTATTTTCTTCTAAAATATATAGGTTTTTGTCGGACATATCCCAGAATAAAAAAGAGGTGTCTAATTTGGTCTTGTGATGTACATGGATATTGTATCTGCTTATCGCAATATCCCAATTGACAAAAGCCGCAGCGATGAGAACGCCATAAGCGACCCAAGTATTTCTGTTCAAAAGAAAATAAATACTCTTGTTGTCCTTGATTTTGATATACATTAATAATAATCCTACTAGTACAAGAAGTAGAAAAATAAAAACGGCTACTCGTAAATAGGCCAACCCAAAATTATCGACATAACGGATGTTCCTGATACCCACAGAAAAGGTCAAAAGGGCATTCTGAACCAGCCAGACATAAGCAGCCGTTTTGAGGACTTGCCCTTTGGGATAAAAGTGAAGGTTTTTTCTGAAAAAATACATCAATACCCCCATCGCCAACAGAATTGACATTACCAAGGCATAAGTGCCTTCATGTACGAAACTGCTCAAATCAGAGGCACTGATACCATTATAAGCATACCAAACGTAAGGGACATCCAAGAAATTGACCATCAATAAAAGGACATTCAAAGCGATAATTCCAATCAATGCGATATGATATTCTGTTTTTAGGGCAAGCATGCTATGATAGAATAATGATTGCTTCTCCTTTCTTTTTCTAAGTAGTTCTTCACTTAGATTGGCTTGGCTTTTTTCGAATA
>JAHDBO010000144.1 GCA_020630355.1 Saprospiraceae bacterium | reverse complement strand
TATAAGCCTTGCCCGTATTATTGATTCTTTCGAGCAAACGCTCATTGATGGCGTTGATTTGTTTAGGGTCTTTGATGTTTTTAGGTAAATATCGGAAACAGATTAAATTGAGCACGGTAGGGGCTAGTAGTTCATATTGAGGATTTTTTTGAATGTCTTTCGACAAATGTTGGGCAATCCGAATATGTTCTCTAATTTTTTCCTGCATGCCTTCCACCCCATAGTTGCGCATGACAAACCACAATTTCAATGCACGAAAACGCCTTCCCAACTGAACGCCCCAATCCCTGTAATCATTGACCGTCCCGTAGGTACTTGTTTTTAAATATTCGGGCATAATCGTAAAGGTACGGATGAGTGCCTCTTTATCTTTTACAAAATAAGCCGTACAATCAAAGTTGGTAAACATCCACTTGTGGGGGTTGAAGACATAGCTATCCGCATATTCCAAGCCCTTAGCTATCCAGCGATATTCTGGAAGCAGCAATGCCGTTCCAGCATAGGCAGCATCAACATGAAACCAGAGGTCGAATTCCTCGCAGATGCGCCCCATTTCTTCTAGTGGGTCCATCGCCATTGTGCCTGTTGTGCCCGTTGCAGCAACGACACATATTGGTTTGTAACCCTTGTAAATATCATTTTTGATGGCTTCTTCTAGTTTTTCGGGAATCAGTGCTAGGTCTTGGTCAACAGGTATTTTTACAACGTTTTCTTTCCCGATTCCTGCTATTTTAGCGCCTTTCTCAATCGAAGAATGGGTTTGGTCGGAACAATAAATACGAAGGACGGGCTGTTCTTTAAAGCCTTTTTTATTGATATTGAAATCAGAGTATTTTTCCCGAGCGGTCAAGATGGCACAAAGCGTAGCGGTAGAAGCGGTGTCTTGAATACAACCCACAAAATCGTCAGGCAAATCCATACAGAATTTGAGCCATTCCATCATTCTATCTTCTAACTCGGCTGCTGCTGGCGAGGTTTCCCAAATCATGCACTGTGCGCCCATCGTTGCCGTAATCATCTCTGCAAGTAAGGACGGGTAGCTAGAATTAGCGTTGAAGTAGGCATAAAAATTGGGGCTTTGCCAGTGGGTCATCCCAGGGATAATGTGCTTGTAGAAATCTTCTAGAATAGCGTCCATCGACTCTCCCGACATCGGTGGTACTTCCGCTAATTGCCTTGCGGTATCACCCACCTGCACTTGAGATTTCACAGGATATTGTTCTATATTTTCGAGGTAGTCTGCCATCCAGTCTACGACCTGATGGGCTTTTTTCCGAAACTCTTCGGGATTCATAAGCCTTGATTTCATTTGTGTTCTGAAATTAAGATAGCAAATTTCTCAATTATCACAGCAACTGCTCAAAAACGCTATCATAATGCGGAACGAGTCTGCTCCAATCGTATTTTTGGACGAACTGTGAAAGCGTTTCGTTTCTTGTGATTCCTTGTTTGAGTAGCATTTTTAGTTTATGGTATAAATCGGTATCATTTTCATAAAAATGATTTGCCTCAAACTGCTTTGGAATGTGCATCGGATAAGCTAGTCGCTTGGGCAGTAAGGGATACACACCACAATAAATAGCTTCAACGACGCTGCCACCAAAAAAATCCTGTTGGCTTGTAACGGCTAATATATCGGATGTCCATAAACATTCGGCGTAAGCCTGAAAAGAATCTAAATACCCAAAGTGAAGTATGTGATTTTCTAACCGTCGTTTTGCTTCTTCAAAGATTGGTGGTTGCTTGGAAAAAGATGCTCCAACAACATTCAACTTAAAGTGAATGTCTTCTTCTGAGAGCCGAAATAAGGTCTTGAAAAAGGATGTTGGATTTTTATCGTATTCCCAGCGATGATTCCAAAGCAGAACAGGAACAGGATTTTCTTTTTTAGTTTGAAAACCATCGAAGCGTTTCAAATCCATCCCCAACGGTAGAATGTGGCTTTTTTGCTTGATTTTTTCTATCTGATGAAGCTCTTTATAATCGGGAAATTGCCCTAAAAAACGAGGTAGTGCTCCCAGAAAAGAAGCCTTGTGATAGGGAGAGTTAAAATACAAAGCATCGGCAGCTAATGCAGTGGTATAATTGGTAAAAGCATAATGGTTATCTCTTTTTAAATCAATGTCTTTATCCGAAGGCGACCAAGGATAAGTGAGTTGGTTTTCGTGGAAATAAACAGCGATGGGTATATCAGAAAGCGTATTACCGCATAAGCCTTTGAAGGTGGCGACATCCAGCATGTCCGTTGCCAATATCAGGTCAGGTTTTCGAGGCAGTTGTTTGAACTGTTCCGCTAGTGTGACCGCCCCGCCATGCATACGCCACTTCCAGTATTTGCCTTTCATGGTAAGCAATTGGATGGAATGAGTGGAATATTGTTGGTACTCCGTTGCCCATCGCTGATGACTTCCTGTGAAAAATGGCTCAACCAATAAAATCTTCATGCGTGGAAGATAGGGGATTTTGTAAATTTACGATCCATGAAGGCATCATCAAGTACACCCAATCGACAGATTTGGCTCAAATTCCGTGGCAGTCGCCTTGGAATGATGGGTTTCTGCTGGATTATCTTGATGGTTTTGACCGCTTTATTGGCTTATGTGATTATTCCAGACGGTAGTCCAGATGCCAATGGGCAGATTCCCAATATTGCCCTTGAGGACCCTGGTTTTGAGATGACATTTCTAAAAGTAAAAACCATCAACACTAGGTCAGAAAGTTCCTTTTTTACAAGAATGTTGCATGGAGCAGTTTCCAAGTATAAATGGATTCCGATTGAAGATTATCAGGTAGACGGGGACAGGGTACTTGTTTCTGTTTATCAGACTGGTGGTGCTCCTGCCCAGCAATTTTTTTCAAGGACTTTACTAGAACATGAGGATGTCGAATCCAATATCGAAAAACGCTGCTTCTGGCTAGGAACGGATTTGTACGGAAGAGATATTTTGAGTCGATTGGTTCTAGGGACAAGGATTTCTTTAATAGTGGGCTTAATCGCCATGGTTATTTCCCTGACATTAGGTGTTTTTATTGGAGCGGTAGCAGGTTATTTTGGAGGGAGATTGGATGATTTAATAATGCTATTGATTAACACAGTATGGTCTATTCCGACATTGTTGCTCGTCTTTGCGATTGTGCTGGCACTAGGTAAATCCATCACAGCGATATTCGTGGCAGTCGGCTTGACGATGTGGGTGGACGTAGCACGTATCGTGCGAGGTCAAGTTTTATCGCTCAAAGAGATGGCATATATTGAAGCGGTACAAGGCTTTGGGTTTTCTTCTTTCAGAATCATTCAAAAACATATCCTTCCCAATATACTTGGACCAGTCATGGTCGTGGCTGCAGCCAACTTTGCGATGGCGATTCTCTTAGAAGCAGGACTAAGTTATTTAGGCTTCGGAGTACAGCCTCCAACCCCCTCTTGGGGCACTATGCTAAATGAAAATTACGGCTTTGCTACGACTGGTAAACCATTTCTAGCGCTTGTTCCAGCTATTGCGATTATGTTATTAGTTCTTTCATTCAACCTAGTGGGCAATGCCCTAAGAGATGGGGTGGATGTGAGAGACTGATACGTGAAATTCGATTAAAAATCCATAAGCTTCTTGGAATACAGGTGATTCATTAGTTCAGCTGTATTATGGGTTTTAAGTTTTTTATGAATTTTTTTGCGGTGTGTGGAAACAGTATGAGGGCTAATGAATAATTCATTGGCTATTTCGTCCGACTTTTTTCCTTTTGCTATTAGCCTTGCTATTTGTAATTCTCTATTTGTCAGAGGCTTGTCAAATTGGTCACCGATTTTTTTCATTCTATTGTTCATTTGTCTTTTTTTACAAACCCTACCCCTTTAAATAAAGGGATAGGGTGGATTTTGGGGTTAGTGTCAATAGAGCATGAATTGCGTTAAACACCTAGGTTGATGTTCGTTTTGCTAGAATGTTATCAGTGGGAAATGACTTTTTTGAAAAAATCATTCAAAATCTTTTTCATTCAGTAATGTATAGGTGAATTTATTACCAAAGGATTTTTCAGCCTGGCGGCATTTCAACATGAAATCTTGAAAATGATAAGTGCTTGCAAAGACTTGGCATCCTGCTGAATATCTTGCGTGGTTATCGCTGCCCCATCGTCCCTTTTTAGGGCCTTTATGGATATTGATGCCAAAGAAACCAGATTCTATGCTACCATTGAGCATCTGTAGTATTCCGTCTTTATCTTTTTCTCGGTACACTTCCACTTTGCCAAGTCTCTGGCACAAGGCGAAATAGTTGCCGTTGTGTTTGTCAATAGAATAAGCTCCTTTGTACTGGCCTTCTTTCAAGACAGCCGTTCCTTTGTCAAGAATTGGATTTTTGAGATAATGGATACTAGGGTCGGTTGTGATAGGATAGTAGGATACAGACCAAGCGCCAATATATTGATTGAAGACGACAAGGGTGTCATCAAACTGATTTGGCTGTGGGTTTTTATTTCTAATGCCTATGATATTGAGATTCCAATCAAGGGCATCATTGTTGTAAACCTTGTAGCCCTTAGCTAGCATGACTTGGGTGATTTTTTCGATTGAGGGGCGAATCATTATGGTGTATTTTGTTTGTAAATAATAAGTGTTCTACGGTTTGAACTTATCCTTAAAAAGCGTGTCTAACAGCCCGATAGGATTGATGAGCCCATAGCCATAACACTGGTCAAATCCTTTTTCCCCTAAATCAATGGAGGTGCTTTTTAGTAGGTTTCTTAAATCGTTGTTATTGTTGATTGGGATTAGTTTTTTATTTTTTTTATATGCGGATAAGATTAAAGCGCAAACACCCGTAACGAAAGGTGTTGCCATTGATGTACCGCTTAAACGGGCTAAGACATTAGGAGGATACGTAGATAATATATTATCGCCAGGTGCAACAATATCCACTTCTTTTCCTCGTGAAGCAAAACCACTAATTTTTTTTGAATCATTTGTTGAACTGACCGTTATGGTTTCTTTAAAGCAAGCTGGATAACCAACAGTATCGGAAGCTGGACCTTCGTTTCCTCCTGCACAAATCACGAATACACTTTTTTTCAGCTATTTTTATAGCATTAAGTACTTCTTTTGAAGGCATTTTACTGACCATACTTATGGATATAATATCCGCTCCATTTTCTACCGCCCATAAGATGCTCTGCGTAATGATTTTGGACGATGCAGTTTCGTTGTCTTCTGTTACTTTACAAATGATTAATTTAGATTCAGGGGCGACACCAACGACTCCTTTGGAGTTGTGTCTAGCTGCTATTATGCCGGCACAATGGGTGCCGTGACCACAGTTGTCATATATACAATCTGGACCCTTTGTGAAATCTTTCTTTTCACAGATAGCATCTTTTAAATCAGGGTGGTTCTCAGCGATTCCTGTATCTAAAACAGCTATTTTGATACCCTCGCCTTTGGTTTGTTTCCAGAGTTTAGGGATGTCAAGAGATTTCAAGCCCCAATCTATTTGTTGTTGCTCCCGATTTAGGGTTTCGATTATCTGGAATGGAGATAATGTAAAAGCAGTTTTTGCATCCATCAATTTTGGGTTTGAGGTTTGTTTTAGGTTATATATTATTGTTTATGTATATGATTCAAAAAGGTTATCAGTAGAAGGGATGT